>CAZPTW010000008.1:0-16895 GCA_964589235.1 uncultured Smithella sp.
GTCAGTCAGGCCGTTTGCGCTGGTCTCGATGGGATCGCCATCACGGAGCATGGCATGCGCTGGCCGGATTCAGAATTCAGTCGGCTGCGGGATGACGCCGCGAAGCAAGGAATCGTTTTGATCAACGGCCAGGAAATCCACGCCAGAGACACCTCCGGCCGATCCGAAGGCGAATATCTTGTTTTTGGGATGAAGCGCAGTCTGACCCGGACCAAAACCGCCGCTCAACTGGTGGAGACGGTACATAAAGAAGGCGGGATCATCATCGCCGCACACCCCTATAAATTATCACGGGGCGGCCGGTCCCATTATTACGGAGCGGGCGACCTGATTTATCGACTTGAACTCGACGGCATTGAGCTTTACCACCCCGATCACTCCGAAAACGCAATGCAAAAGGTGAAAAACGCGATGGCCCAAATGAAAATCCCGGGCACCGGCGGCAGTGACGCGCATAAGATCCTCAACATCGGGACCTACGTGACGGTTTTCGAAAATCCGGTCTTGAATGAGGAAGACTTTCTGCGGGAAATCCGCGCCGGAAGACTCAGCGCGGAGAAAAGAAACGCCAACGGGTCGGTCGACGTCAAGGCAAAATGAGATAGCCTTTTTCTCGGAAAATGCCACTGCCTTAAAAACCGCGTGAGGCTTGCGCTTTGGGCGACGTCGGCTTTCCATACAATCAAACATGACAAAATAATGTGTGATGTTCATGTCCGGCCTTTTTCAGCGTTGATTCATTTTTGTCTTCCGCCGGCAACAGACACGGGGATCTTTGGACGATGCCTCTTCCCCGAAAGACGCCAAGGCATCAAGATGATGTCGGTTTTATTTACAAAAATGAAGCCCTCCTGGGAACAAAATTTCTAATATCACATATAAACAAACACTTATATTATGGCCCTGGTCTTGCAGGAGTTTCAGCCGGGCGTAAGAGGTTGGTTTCCGGCAAGCTCGAAAAAAAATCATGAACATGCCCAAATAATACGCATTATCCGAAAGGAGAAAATGTCATGATGAAAAAAATGATTGTTTTTATTGGTTTTTTTGGATTATTGCTTGCGGCGTCCTTTTCGCAAGCCGCCTCGATCGAAAATCTTTATGGCAAGTGGTCTGGAATATGGACTTTGGACACTCTTTATTTCAACAATGGAGGAAACATCGAAAGTTACTTCAAGCAGCCTGACGGGACGTGGTCGGGCGACGGCAGGTTGAAAGGTTATTTTGATTGGTGGCTCTATCCGAATGATCCGAAATCATTTTCGATGGTGTTGAATGCCCCGGATGCCGGTGGTTCATATGGGAATATCAAGGCGGAGCTTTCGAGAGGCAATTTCTTTACGGGAAACGTCAACGCGATAACCTTTGACGGATCGACCAATCAATTTTTGCTGAGTATCGATTACGCATCGGGTGACTCGGCTTCGATTTATGGAACGTTTGATGGCTCATCATTCAGCGGTGTGCGATTTGACGAAACCTATCCGCCTTTGCCAAGTTATATCATTGGACAAGGCAATCTGGAACTTTCCGCCGTTCCCGAACCGGCGACATTGATTCTCTTAGGACTTGGTTTTCTTGGCGTTCTTCCGCTGAGAAAGAGGATGAAATAAGAAACATCTTAAAACGAGGGGAAAAAGGCAGCGACCGCTTCGGTCGCTGCCTTTTTTTTAAAAAAATTATTCACCGGTGAAATTCGGTTCCCGTTTCTGCAGGAAAGCGGTGATGCCTTCCACGGCGTCTTTACTGGCGGCCAGTTTTTTCGACCATTCGATGTCCACGCGCAGTCCTTCGTCAAAACCCTTGTCCAGTCCAACGTGCATGCCTTCGAGCACAGCGGCGACGGCCAGCGGCGGGCGTTTGGCCAGCGCTTGGGCGAAGGCCAAGGCTTCTTTCATCAGGTCTTCTCCAGGAACGACTTTATCGACCAATCCACAAGCAAGCGCCTCGGCGGGGGTCAGGCGCTTGCTGAAAAGGATCATGTCGAGCGCCTTGGATTTGCCCAAAAGTCTTGGCAGACGTTGGATGCCCCCCCAACCAGGGGTGATTCCCAGATTGACTTCAGGAAGACCGATGAGCGCCTTGGGATTGTCGGTCATGATCCGAAAGTGACAGGCAATGGCCGTCTCACAGCCGCCGCCTAACGCATGACCGTTGATCGCCGCAATATAGGGTTTGGTGGATCGGGAAATGGCGTTCATGATTTCATTCCCGTTGGGGCCGCGGTCGATATTGGCGACATCGGAGACATCCATGCCGGCGGAAAAACCCTTGTCACCGGCCCCCGTGATGATGACAACCCTGGTCTCCTTGCTTTTTTCCAACGTCGTCACCGCGTGAAAAAATTCCTCCCGAACGCCTAAGTTCACTGAATTCATCGGCGGACGATTCAAAACGATCGTCGTCACAAAATCCTGCGTCGTCACAATGATGTTTTTGTACTCCATGCCAGCTATCTCCTTTCTATGAATCGTTTTTGTTCCTTCGGCCTCAAGTCTGAGGCTTTCGGTCTATCGATGCTGATGAGCCAACCGTTGTCCCGGGTTGGGCACTTCAAAATATGGGACCGCACTTCCGCTGAGACTGCCGATGTAAGCCGTCCGGCGATCGGGGCCGCCGAAACAGATATTCGCCGGGCGGTTGATTTTGCTTCCTGACAGATCTTGAACATACATTTGCAGCCGCCCCTGCGAATCGATGTAACCCAGGGCATTGGCGACGGGAAAGGCGACCCAAAGATTTCCGGCTTCATCGAAGGCGATGCCGTCGGGAAACCCATACTTTCCCAACGTGCCGGGACCGTAAATTTCCGGTGGGCCGACACTGTCGTCGGAATGAATCCGATAGCGCAGCACCCGGCGTTGCATGGTCTCGGCGACATAGACGTATTCCTCCCTTGCGTCGACGGCCACGCCGTTTGCAAAGCAAATACCGGAGGCGACGATCCGCGGCGGTTCCCCGGGGGGGATGACGACCAGACATCCGTCCGGAACGGGATGGCGAAGCGAAGCGTCGATATCGGGATTGTCGGTGGAATTCGAAATCCACAGGCGACCCGCAAAATCCAGAAAAGGGAAGTTGGGGGTCAACATTTTTTTTCCGCCGGCCTCGGTCATCAAGACCTTGTGGGTTCCATCCGGCGCAAGCGATTGGACTTCGCCGTTGCCGATGTTGGCGACGATACAGTGGCCTGCCGTGTCAAGACAGATGCCGTTGGGCAGCCCCCCCAGACGGCCGAAAAACGCGACATCTCCCCGCCGCGGGTCGATACGTGCAACACGACCGCGTGCATCGGCGGTAAAGACCGTACCGTCATCGGCCGCCATGACCCCTTCCGGCCGGAGCAATCCTCCTCCGAGCATTTTGACATCTTGTAGATCCATGCTGTCTTTCATCCTTTCAATTGTAGAATTGTCCTCCGCAGATGATCGGTCAGTCTCTCCACGGAGTCGAAAGTCTTGGGATCGATGGGGGATCCGACACGAAGCTCCAGTCGGTGTCCGCTGAAAAACCGGGGCAGTATTTTCCCGGCCGGCATGATCTCGAAAGCGCCCAAAATCGCCACGGGAATAATTTTTTTATTCAGGTGAAAGGCGAGATAGGCTGCACCGGATTTGAATGGTCCCATCTCACCGGTTCGACTTCTGGTCCCCTCCGGAAAAATGATGAGGGATTTTCCGCTGCGAAGGACGTCCGCCGCGGCTTTGAGAGAAGGCACGACATTGCCCGCCCGGTCCACGAAAAGCACCGGCGACCCCGCAAACGGAATCTTCAGCCATGAAAGCTCTTTTTTACCGATCAGAAAAACGTCTCGGCGCAAGCGGCGTGGGATTTGATTGACCAAAAGCGGCGGGTCCAAAACGGATTGATGATTGGCGATGATGATGGCATTTTCAGGCCTCAGTCGTTCCGGATGCACGACCTTGAAACGCCAGCAAAGCGAAGCGATGCGGCTAACCAAGAAAAGAATAAGCCAGGTCAAGGGATTGAAAAAAGTTTTGGCCTCGATTTTGGCGGGACTATTAAGAAGCAATTCGTCGAGGCCCGCGCCTGAATGTTGCGGGCAGGAGGCCAGGTAACGGACAAACTCCTCCAGCGTGTTCATCGGATGGATCTTGTCCATATCGATGGAAATATTGAGCGCCTCTTCCAGATAGACCACCAGCTCCACCATCCCCAGCGAGTCGATTCGGCAGTCGGCCAACGTCTCGTTGGCATGCAGGGTCTCCATCCTCAACTTTTCGGCCAAGACATGAACAATCTCCTCTTCTCTCAAACTGGTCGGCGTCAACACATCGCGGGGAATCGCCGAACCCTCGGCGTCGGTTTGATAGACGCCCGCCTCGAGAAGCCGGATGACTTCATCGATCAGCACTTTCCGGGTGGAATTTCGGGGAAGCGGATCGGCCGACAGAGCAAATCGACGAATCATTTTGTAGGTCGGAAGATCCTTGTTGAGGTCGGAGATCTCTTTGCGGATGGTTGCGTAGGCGTTCGGTCCCTTCACCGACGGCACGATCACGGCGAAAACGGTCTCCCGCCCGTCGACCTGCCGACCGAAAACGGCGATCTCACTGATGGCGGGAGATTTCCGGAAGTGCAACTCCAATTCCTCGGGATAGACATTTTTCCCCGAATCCAAAACAATGACGTTTTTCATGCGGCCGGTAATGTGAATGTGGCCCTTGCGGTCGACGAATCCCAAATCCTGCGTGTTGAAGAATTTCTCGTCATCGAAGGCCTGCCGGTTGGCATCTTCGTTTTGGTAATAGCCTGGCATGACCGCCGGCCCGGAAAGCCAGATCTCGCCGACGCCGTCGTCGTTGATGTTTTTGATCTTCACGCGATTGCCCCGGATCGGAGGGCCCACCGCTCCGGCGACAGCGTCCTTATAATAGGGAATGGCGATGGGACCGGTGGTTTCCGTGAGGCCGTATCCTTCCATGATATTGAAACCCATGGTTTTGTAATAGTTGAAATACTCTTTTTTGAGCGGCGCGCCGCCGCTGATAAAAAAGCGCATCCGGCGGCCGAAAACGTCGTGAACAGGAGCGAAGACCTTCCTCAACAAAAAACCCAACCCCATCTTTTTCAAGACGGGACCGGCTTTGAGGAAAAAGGTGAAAAGACGATATTTGGCTTTTGATTGCGCTTTGAGCTTGGTAAGCAACGCGTCTAAAAAAAGTTCCCACATCTGAGGGGCCGCCGGGAAAATGGTGATGGGATTCTCGCCCAGAGCCCGTATGATGTCCGGACCTTTGAGGGAATTCTGAAAGACAATGGAGCTTCCCGTGACGAGCGGCGCCATGAAGGTCGATTCAAACGCGTAGACATGATAAAGCGGCAGCATGGCGAGCGTGACGTCTTCCGGCGAATATTCTTCCAGTTCCGTGCAAACAATCGCGACATGAAGGATATTGCCGTGGGTCAGTGCAACGATCTTGGACTTTCCGGTCGTCCCCGAGGTGAAAAGCAAAGCGGCAATGTCGTGCAGCGTCAGATCGGGCGATTGAAAATCCGTGTTTTCACTTTCGTCGGGCGCTTCTTCTATCGGGAAAGTCACCAGATTGTCCAAGACGCCGCCAAAAGAGGCGGAAACAAAGGCGGCTTTAGCACCTGCGCTTTGGATCATGTCCCGGTATTGTCGGGCCGAAAGATTCGTGTCCAGCGGAAGCGCCGCGGCTCCGATGGCTGTCACCGCCATGAACGTGAATCACCACTCCGGCGAGTTTGGCGCCAAGATGGCGACCACGTCGCCTTTTCGGATGCCTTGCTTTTGTAAAAAAAGGGCTCTCTTGACGACCTGTGTCCAGGTTTGAGCATAACTGATGTGTTCGTTTCTGAAAAGAATGCGTCTTGCGTGCCGCTTGCAGAGCTCGCGATAGGCGGCAGGGAGATTGTCATAGGCCATCTTCTTCGATCCGTTTCCTTCCATCGTGTCTTGATTCAAGCGTGACAGCGGATTCTTCTTGGCGGTTTGTCGCAAAGGGTCTCCTCCGAAAACGTGGCCGGCGTTTGCGCCGGTTCTTCAACCTCTTTTTTAACGGGACCCGCAAAAGACGGTCTTCCGCGTAACAACGCTCCAATGGCATTATGCACAAGTTCGACGTTCATTTCAATGAATTCCAAGTTGACAATGACCATCCGGGGGGAGCGGGTCAAAAGGAAAAGCCCAAGGGTCAGCGCGAAAAGAGCATCTGTTTGACTTTCTCAGCCAGCATGTTGATACTGAAAGGCTTTTGGATGAAGTGCGTCCCCTCCTCCAAGATTCCATGCTGGGCGATGATATTGGAGGTGTAACCGGACATGAAAAGAATCTTCATCTGGCCGTTGCGGGCGATGAGCCGATCACGTAATTCCTTACCGCTCATCTGCGGCATGACGACATCTGTGATGACCAAATCAATCGAGGCACCGCTCTTTTCACAAAGCGACAGGGCGTCTTGCGGATTGTCGGCGGCAATGACCATGTACCCCAGCGCCCCGAGCATATCGGAGACCATCTTGAGGACCATGTTATCATCCTCCACCAGCAGAATGGTACCGGATCCCGATTTGACGGGCTTTTCAGGTTTTCGCGCCGGGCGAACCAAAGGCTCATGGGTACGTGGAATGTAAATCTTGAAGGTGGTGCCTCGGTCCGGTTCACTGTAAACGCTGATAAAGCCGTTATTTTGTTTGACGATGCCATAGACGGTCGACAGCCCCAGACCTGTTCCTTTGCCGAATTCTTTGGTGGTGAAAAAAGGCTCAAAGACATGCGGAAGGTTGTCTTTGTCGATGCCGACGCCGGTGTCGCTCACGGAAAGCTGGACGTACTCCCCGGGGGAGATGTCGATATGCGCGTCGCAAAAAGGGCTGTCGGCGACAATATTGGCGGTTTCGATCACCAGCTTGCCGCCTTTCGCCATCGCGTCGCGCGCATTGACCGCCAGATTGATCAGAATCTGCTCAATCTGAACGGGATCGAATTTGATCAGCCAGAGATCTTTCGCGGGAAAGAACGTCAGGTCAATGTCCTCGCCGATCAGACGGGTGATGGTTTTTTGGGTTTCGGCCACCAGGTGATTGAGATCGATCACCTGGGGATGAATGATCTGCTTGCTGGAAAAGGCCAGGAGTTGAGCGGTCAAGTCGCGGGACCGAACGGCGGCTTTTTCGATTTCCAGCAGATCGGCGTACACCGGATTTTCCATGGTCAGGCGCATCTTGGCCAGGTCGATATATCCTAAAATGACGTTGAGCATGTTGTTGAAGTCGTGCGCGACGCCGCCGGCCAGACGACCCACGGTTTCCATCTTCTGGGAATGGATCAGCTGCGCGGCCAGTCGATCCCTTTCCTGTTCGGCTTTCTTCCGTTCGGTGATGTTCCGGCCGGCCAACAAGATTCCGATGGGCCTGCCGGTTTCATCCCGCTGAAAAGAACAGGTTTCTTCCAGCCAGACCGTGCCGCCGTCTTTTCGATAGGATTCAATTTCGAAAACAATCGAGCGGTGGGGGTCGACCGGCTCTCCACTGAATTCCTTGGCCAGTTCTCGGAAAAGGATATTGATGCCTTTTTCGAGGGATTCCGGCGTCACCTGCCGCTCGATCGGAATTTTCATGATTTCTTCGGGGGTGTAGCCGGTGATGCGGATTTCCGAAGGGCTCTGGTAGACATAGTTCAAATTCATATCGAGAATGGAAATCGTGTCCTGCATGTTTTCGACGATCATCCGGTAGCGCTTTTCGCTTTCTTTCAGGGCGGCCTCCATCTTTTTGCGTTCGGTGATGTCACGGCCGACCAGCATGATTTCGACGGGCTTGCCGTTTTCATCCCGGTTGAAGGTGGCGGAAATTTCCTGCCAAATGGTGTGCCCATTTTTGTGATACATTTCCAGCTCGATGGTCCGCGATCGGTTGGGATCGACGGGCTGTCCGCTGAATTCTTTTTCAAGCTCCTCGGCGAACATCTGAGTGACTTGGGCGTAGGAGGCGGGGGTCAGGATTTGTTCGATGGGAACGCGCATGATTTCCTCCGGCGTGTAACCGGTCACGCGAATTTCCGACGGACTTTGATATGTGTAATTCAAATTCATGTCCATCGTCCAGATGGTATCGTGCATATTTTCGACAATCATCCGGTAGCGCTTTTCGCTTTCGCGGAGGATCTCCTCCATTTTCTTTCGCTCCGTGATGTTGCGGCTGACCAGCATGATTCCCGTGGCCCGGCCGCTTTCATCCCGCGTGAAAGACGCTTGCACTTCCGTCCAGATGGTTGAGCCGTTTTTATGATAGATTTCCAGTTCCATCGTGACCACGCGCTGGGGATCGGCCGATTGTCCGCCGAACTCTCTTTGAAACTCTTCGGTGATGATCCGCCTGACCTCCTCACGCGACTGCGGCGTCAAGATCTGTCCCGGTTGAAGGCGCATGGCCTCTTCCGCCGTGTAACCGGATATATGAATTTCCGACGGGCTCACATAGGTGGGGCGGAAATTCAAGTCCAGCGTCGCGATGGAGTCGTGCATGTTTTCCACGATCATCCGATAGCGCCTCTCGCTTTCGGCAAAGGCTTGCTGGGCTTTCTTGCGCTCGGTGACATCCCGGGCCGCAAGCAAAAGGCCGATGGCTTTTCCGGTTTCGTCTCGATAGAACGAACAGGTGACTTCCTCCCAGATGATGCGGCCGTCCTTGGTGTACGCCTCCACCTCCATCACGCGCTGACGGTGCGGATCGCTTTGAGGGTCCAATCGCTCCCGCGCGATTTCCTCCTCTAAAACCTTTTTCACCATGACGTAGGACGCGGGCGTCATTTGATCCTTGATGGGGATGTTTCGGATTTCTTCGGCGGTCCAGCCGGTCAGACGGACTTCCGAGGGGCTTTGGTAAATATAGTTGAGGTCGAAATCCAGGAGCATGATGCTGTCTTGCATGTTTTCCACGATCATCCGATGAAGCTTCTCGCTTTGTTTGAAGCTTTCTTCGGCTGTTTTTCGCTCGGTGATATCCCGAGTCACGCCGATCAGTTCAAAAGGCAAGCCGTTTTCATCCCGGTTGAAGCTGACATTGACTTCCACCCAAATGAGCGTCCCGTCTTTGCGCTTGATTTGGGTCTCCAGGCGCATGGGCGGTTTTTTCTCAAAAGGATGGTTTTTACTGTACGCCAATTTTTCAGACAGATACCGACGAAATTCATCTAAATTCCCGTGATTCGACAGATATTGCCCCTGCGAGGACAACACTTCCTCCGGGGTGTATCCGGTCATGCGGTAAATCGAGGGACTGACGTAGGTCAGATTCAGGTCGAAGTCCCGGGTCCAGATGACGTCGCGGATATTTTCGGTCATCAGGCGGAGACGTCTTTCCGTTTCTTTTCTTTGGCTGATATCACGGGTGATGCCTCGGAAGCCGCAAGGACGGCCTTCATCATCCCTCATCAATGTGACGGAGGATTCGACATCCAGCACCCGCCCGTCTTTTCGGAAAATCTTCCATTCCAGCGCCTTGAGCGGCCGGCCGGTCAAGTAGACCTGATGGAACGCCTCGTATACTTTTTGGGCGTTCTCTTCATCCGTGAGAGTTCGGAAGTTTTTCGACTGGAGCTCTTCGAGAGAATATTGCAAATCGCGGGGAGACGAGTCGTTGACGAATCGCAGGTTGCCCTGTAAATCCGCCTCAAAATAGGATTCTTCGATGCTGTAGACAATATCCCGGTAGCGTTCTTCGCTTTCTTTGAGTTTCCGCTCCGCTTGCTTGCGCGCTGTGATGTCGTGCGAGATGCCGCAAAATCCGATGGGGTTTCCGGCCGTGTCGTACAGAAGATCGGCGGAGGTTTCGATGTCCATCCTGCTCCCGTCTTTTTTGACGACTTGCCATTCCATATCATGTATCGGTTCGCGGGTTTCTAAAAGTTTCCGGAAGGCGGCATCGGCTTTTCGGGCCTCTTTATCCTCCATGATGTCACGGAAATTCATCCCCCGGAATTCAGAAGCCGAATAGCCCAGTGCGTTCAAAACGCTCTCATTGAAAAATGTAAAATGTCCATCGAAATCGATTTCAAAGTACGATTCCTGCAATCTGTCCAGAATGGACAAGCCATGGACGGATTTCTCGGCGGCTCGGCCGACCGCCGCATGGGCTGCCGTTTGAGCCGCTTTGTATTTTTCAAAAAGCGTGTTGATGGCTTGGGCGAGCCTGTCTAGATCATCGTGGTTGGAAGAGACGGGCAGCAAGACGTTCTCCCCCCCCGACAGGGCGTCCAGAAGCGATGAGGTCATCGCCTGGATACGTGATTTTTTCGATGGGGAGGCCATATATTTATCGTTTCCGTACGACAATTCGTGCCAACGCGCACGAGGGGAGTCCGTTGTTCCATTTTCCAAAGTTGTTTCGCTTTTATATTCGGATCGGAACAACCTGTCAAGCTCTCATTCACCATTCTTCCAAACAAATTCCAATCCCCCTGGTAATTTCGGCATTGGCCGAAACCACAGCAAAGCCTATTGACATGGGAGGAGCTTCTTTTTATAGTCGAGCTCGAAAGAAAAAAATCGCCGTGAGAATGTTTTCGATATGCTAAGCAAATTAGTCAGTTGGAGCTTTTTTGTCATTGTGGCCGTCACATCGATTCCCCTCTATCTGGGAGCCGTCATCATCCGATTGGCGACCTATCCGTTTGATCGCCGCCTCCGATTCCTGCACCTATACACGTGTTTTTGGGCGTCTCTCTATACCTGGATGATGCCGCCTTGGCGCATACGCATCGAGGGACGTGAAAACGTCAGAAAAGACACGGCGTACATGATTGTGTCCAATCACCAATCTCAACTCGATATTCTAGTGGCCTTTCGTCTGTTTTTTCATTTCAAGTGGGTTTCCAAAACAGAAATCTTTCGTCTGCCGCTTATCGGTTGGAACATGGTGCTCAACCGATACGTCCGACTCAAACGGGGGGACCGTGCCAGCATCGAGGAGATGCTCAAAGCATGTGGAAAACATCTTGACGAGGGCAGTTCCATCTTCATGTTTCCGGAGGGAACCCGTTCTCCGGACGGCGAAATCAAGGCGTTCAAATTGGGCGCGTTTCAGTTGGCGCACCAAAAGAAAGTCCCGATTCTACCGGTGGTCATCAGCGGGACCAACAAGGCGCTTCCCAAATACAGTCTCGATTACACCGGCGTGCATAAGATCTACATCAAAATCTTCGAAGAAATACCGTATTCGGCTTTCGCAAACCAAACGCCGGAAGAGACGGCGCAGATGGTGCGGGCATTGATGATCGAGAAACTCAAGGTCATGAACCGGTATACGGAAGGCTGACGGCTTTCGTCGTGTGAAACGCTTTGCTCAAGGCCGTCATTGTCCATCGGCGGAGGGGGAAAAGCCCATCGGGACCGGGATCCGATGACGGGCCCCAAGCGGGTTGACGTGAGATGGGCCCGCGGACGAACGGCTTGTCTTTCTCTATCGGGAGGCCAAAAGGGCGGCGCCGATTTTTTCCTGTCGAATCTGCAAGAGCTTTTGTCTGAGTCTGCCTAAAAATTCCACGTCCTGCTTGAGAACGCCGATCGCTTCCGGCCACTCGACCTGCCGGCGGGCAAGGCACCGCCCAAGCGCGTCTTGGAAGTCCGACACGAGCCGCGCGAAGGAAATGGCCGCCGTCATGGCTGCCTCGCCTGTTTTTTCCAAGCGGGCGGCCGCGTCCGCCGCGATGAGCCGCAGTGTCTGCAGAATCGCGTGAAGACGGCCGAGGTCTTGGTATAGTTCTCGATCCGCCGCGTCCTGAGACACAGCCAGCCCCTGAATCAACGCATCCATCTGGGCTTCCATGCCGCCGAGGACAGGGCCCATCATGGCGATATCTTCTATCTCCCCCATGGGAATCACCATATCCATCCAAGCATTGCCCTCCGGTCCCAAAACGGCCTCGGAGGGCAAAAGACAGGCGTTGAGCCGAAGCCCCCCGTGCGGTGATGTTTTCAAGGCAGGCATCGCCATGGGCGGCGGAAGCGTAACCCCCGGTGTGCGGCGATCCACAAGGAACGCCGTCAACCGCCTGCAGGAGGGGTCGGCATCGGTGACGGCGATGACGATAAAGAGATCGGCCATCGGGCCGTTGGTCAGGTACGTTTTTTCCCCGTCGAGAACAAAGGAGCGATGACGACGGACAGCCCGGGTTTGCAGTTTTTTGGGATGGGCGCCGTGTCCCGGTTCAGAGACGGCGAAAGACACGATGATGTCTCCTTCCGCGAGCTTCGGCATCAGATGTTGTTTGAGTTGCGGAGGGGCGAATCGATCGATGAGACAACGGGCGATGATTTGCTGATAGGCCCATGAAAAAGCCACCCCCAGGTTCAAACCGTATCGAACCAAAGCTTCCCCGGCTGAAACCAATTCCGGATACCCGCCGCCGGAGCCGCCATACGCTTCAGAGATAGCGATTTGAAACAAGCCGGCCTTGCCCATGGCCCGCCAGAGATCCGCTGGAAAGTGTTGCGCCGAAATCAAATCGGACCGGCTTGCCACGTGGGCTGCAGCGAACTGCGCGACGCTTTTCTGCATAGGCGTTTTCCTTCTCGAGAATTACAACACCAGTTCCTCAATAAAGGTGAGCAATTGATTGATGTTACGGCATGGACGGATTTCGTGGCAGTGATGGAGATACGATTTGATTTCACTGTCCCCCGTCCCCCAAAGATTCTCCGGCTCGGGATTGAGCCAAATGATGCGGCGGCATCGTTCACGCATCTGCCCCAGGATGGCGTCTTCCGGATTGAGGTAATTGGAACGACCGTCGCCGACAATGATGAGTGTCGTCTTTTTCGTCAAAAGGTCCATGTAATCTCTCTTGAAGTGTCGGAATGTTTCACCGTAATCCGTGGGCGCGTGATAGCTCACGCCCGCGTCTTCCATGACGATCCGGATCGCCTCGGAGATGTCGTTTTCCTCAAAAACGGAGGTGACATCCGTCAGCTGATTGATGAACACGAAACTGTTGACCTGGTCGAAGCAGTCTTGGAGGGAATAAAGGAGGTTGAGCATAAAGCGCGCCGCTGCCCAGACCGAACTGGAGACATCGCACAGTGTGACGATTTTGCTTTTGCGCAGCGCCTTGCGCCGGTAATGGACATCCAGAGGAACGCCGCCGTATTTGGCCGCGTAGCGCAGTGTGCGCTTGACGTCAAGGGCACCGCGGTCTTTGACCGCGAAACGCCGGCTGACGATATTTTTGAGTTTACGGACCAGCCTGTCTACAGCGTCCCGCATCTCTTCGATTTCCTCGTGGGTGAAGGAAGAAAAGGCTTTTTCGCCCAAATCGCGGGCCCGTTGTTCATAGGTCTTGACTTTTTTCGTGCCGGTGTCGCCGGGTCGCGGCTCATACATCAAGATCGAACGGGCGGCCTGCAGGCGTTCTTCGAAATGCTCCGCCAGATTCCGTCTGGCGGCGTCATCGATTTTCAAGTCCTTTCCCTCGACGAGTGCCGCCGCCGCGGCCGCCGCCTTGGTGATCTGAATGAGCACATTGAAGCGGCTTGCCAGTGGTCCGAAATTGAAGCGCGTCGGGGCCGGCGAATCATCCGATTCCTGGTGAATGCGCCGCATTTCCGACAGGAGCGGAAGAGGATTGCCGCCCAAAAAATCCATGACCGCGTCGTAGACGGGATTGTCGTGCGGCAAGTCTTTGAGCCGGCGGATGGAGCGGCGGATAAGGTCGGTCTGGGCGGCCGCTTTCCGCATATCGCCCGCGTCGAGCCGCATTTCATGAAAAAAAAGGTGGTAGAGCCGGTCGAAATGCTGCATGTCCTTGAGGCTTTTGGCGAAGTTGGCGCGCAGGAGGGATTGGAACTGAACTTCATCCGTCGGGTCGATCAGTGAAAGCTGACCAAGCCCGTCGAGCACCTCGGAGGTCGAAATCCGAAGGCCCGCCGCACGGCAACACGAGACGAATTGTTGAATCAGTTTGACCATAGACCACCGCAAAACGGCTTTTTGGCGCTTTGATCAGGGCATGACCCGATCCAGATGTTTGCGAACTTTCTCCAAATCCGCCTGATATTTGCAGATGACGTTGAGCGTTTCGGAAATGACCTCCGGCGACAGTTCGGAGATCTGGAGCGCCAAAAGCGACTGGGCCCAGTCGAGGGTCTCTGAGATGCTGGGGCTTTTTTTGAGATCGAGCGAGCGGATTTTGCGGATGGAATCCACAAGCTGAGCGCATAACTTCTCTTCGATGGACGGAATTTTGAGCCGGATGATGGCGATTTCCGTGTCGCGCGCCGGGTAGTCGATGTACAGATGCACACATCGCCGCTTGAGGGCGTCGCTCATATCACGGTAATTGTTGGAGGTGAGAAAAACGAACGGAATCTGAACGGCACGGCGCGTGCCGAGCTCCGGAATGGAAACCTGAAAGTCTGAAAGCAGCTCCAACAGAAAAGCCTCGAATTCGGGATCGGATTTGTCCACTTCGTCGAGCAGAAGCACCACCGGTTTCTCCGAGCTGATCGCCTGTAAAAGCGGCCGAGGCTGAATGAAACGATCGGAGAAAAAAGCGTCTTCCTGCGCGGCGATCTGATCGACCGCTTCCGTCAGGGTCGCCGTTTTACAGATGATGTCATTGATGCGGTCTTTGACCATTTGGGTATAGAGGAGCTGTTTGGCGTATTCCCATTCGTAGAGGGCTTTGGCTTCATCAAGCCCCTCGTAACACTGAAGGCGGATGAGTTCACGGCCGAGGCTGCGGGCCACCGCCTTGGCCAGTTCCGTCTTTCCCACGCCCGCCGGCCCTTCGATCAAAACAGGCTTCTGGGTGGCTTGGGCCAAAAACACAACCGTGGCGATTTCTTTGGAGGGGATGTAACCGGATTGTTCGAGTCTTTTTTGAACATCGTGGACGCCTTGATAATCCATGAATGAAACCGAGTCCCTTTCTTGCCACTGTCATACATCAATCCCCCCACGCGGTCAAGTCCGGCTGACATCATCGCGGCCGTCGGCCGTCGATAGGGGCGGCCAGGAGACCGTCCAAAAGATCGTTTGACTTCATAAAAAGCGGTGTGTTAAAAAATGACGCTTTCGTGAAAGACGGATCGGCCGGTCTTTCGCAATACGCAGAGGAGAAAAACCGATGTCATGGGATCTCGTGGCCAAAATTTTTCAAGGGGCATCGACGCTTGCGGAATCCTTTTCGACCAACCCGAAAATCGCCGTCGCCAGAATCGTTCTCATCCTCTTTGGTCTTTTGTTGATTTATCTCGGGAAAAAAGGAATTCTCGAAGCCCTGCTCATGATCCCGATGGGGCTGGGCATGGCGACGGTCAACGCGGCCATTATGTTCTTTGATCCCCTGAACCTCCATGGCGGCCTGGGGACCCTGTTCGTCGAGGCTCAGGCGGGGGCGACGGCGGACGCCGTCAAAAACGCCGCGGACTTGATGACGGTCCTGCAAATCAACTGGCTTCAGCCGATTTATACCTATACGTTCAGCAACGGATTGATCGCGTGTCTCGTTTTCATGGGCATCGGCGCCCTCCTGGATGTCGGCTATGTGATGGCCCGGCCGTTCCAAAGCATGTTCATCGCGGTTTGCGCCGAGTTGGGGACCATTGTCACGTTGCCCATCGCCCAGTATTTCGGGTACTCATCCAAACAGGCGGCCGCCATCGCCATGGTGGGCGGCGCAGACGGACCGATGGTGCTTTTCACCTCTTTGCTTTTGGCGCCGGAGCTTTTCGTCCCGATCGCCGTCATCGCTTACCTTTATTTGGGGTTTGCCTACGGCGGTTATCCGTATTTGGTCAAGCTTTTGGTGCCGAAAAAGCTGATGGCCATCAAACCTTTGCCTCCCAAAAAGAACCGGAACATCACCTCCGGGGAGAAAATGCTTTTTGCCGTGACCGCCTGTGTCTTGTTGTCCTTTTTGCTTCCGGTGGCCGCGCCCTTGTTTTTCTGTTTGTTCTTCGGGGTGGTGATTCGTGAATCGGGCATTAAGGAGTATATTTCGCTTTTGCAGGGACCGGTTCTTTACGTGTCGACGCTGTTTTTGGGCCTTGTGTTGGGGGTGTTGTGCGACGCCAATACGATTATGGACCCGAAAATTTTGCCGCTGCTCGTGTTGGGGATTCTGTCGCTCATTCTTTCGGCCATCGGGGGGATCGCGGCAGGCTATGTGTTGTATTTCGTCTCCGGTGGAAAATATAATCCAGCCATCGGGATCGCAGGCGTGAGCTGTGTCCCCACAACCGCCAAAGTGGCTCAAAAGCTGGTCGGCAAAGTCGACAAGAAAGTGATTGTTCTGCCCAACGCTTTGGGCGCGAACGTCAGCGGCGTGATTACGACGGCGATCATTGCAGGCATCTATTGCAGCTTGTTTGCCAAATAAGAGAGGGAGGCTTTCCATGAGCGGATGGACCGCGGCGCTAATCACATATATTTTGCTGGTCATCATCGCTTTTTTCTGCGCGGGGATGATCCACCTGATTGTGGTGCTTTTGGGAAAGCGATCCCCCAAAGAGTAGAGAGACATTCCAAGAAACCGGCAAGACGGCGTTGCTCAAAAGCCGTGACGCGGGCGCGCCGTGCCCATGGGGCGATCCGAGAAATTCCATGAAGGCGCATCAACCATGACAAAGGCATCCAACTCCTCCGGGACGAGAAAAGAATGGGCGTCCACGGCGCTGAAGGTCAATTTGGAGCGGACGGCGGTGGAGGTGCTCATCCCACCGCAATACGCGCCGCTTCTGCAAATCGTGAAAGACCACTACGGCTTGCAGAAAAAGACCAGGGAGCTTTTGACGGAACTCAATCATCCCTACGTCAATTGGGATTACGCGCTCAAAGAGCTCAAGACGATTTCCATCGGCGATTTTCACATCTATAACCACCACCCGGACGGGGCCAAGGCCATTTTCATC
>CAZPTW010000009.1:0-16774 GCA_964589235.1 uncultured Smithella sp.
CGTGGCCTTGAGAATTTACCGGGACTATCCCGTCGGCCGCATCTTTGAGAGCCTTTACTGGTGCCGCCGCTGGCGCGACAACACCGACGCCGCCCTCTCCCCCGAACGGCGAAACCGACATGATTTTTACAAAGACCGGCTGCGGACCCTCGAACTGAAAGCCAGACAAAGGCAGAACCTCGGCAGAGGGGCTGAAACCCTTCCCGACCGACACGTCTTATCGGAGTCCCTTTACGCCGACTTTCCAAGCCAGGGCCGTCGGTCGCTTCCCGCGTTGTGTTCCGCGTTTTTTGAATCCCAAAAGAAAGACTGGCCGATGCTGGCCGAAGCGTGCCGAAATCTTTCAACCGTCGCATGCCGAACATTTTCCTGTGGAAAGTACGCCGTATCGCTTCAATACAATCCGGCGCGCGTCGTGAGCGGCGGCGCGGCCGTCGACGCGGAATCCATCCGTAAGCGCCCCTGCTTTTTATGCCCATCCAACCGGCCGGCCGGTCAGCGGGCCTTGTTGTATCGGGATCGCCATCTGATTTTGTGCAACCCCGCCCCGATTTTCAACCGCCACTTTACCGTCGCGAGCGCTTTTCACGAGCCGCAGGACCTCTCCGCGTCGCTCGAGCTGCTCTTGGATATCGCCTGGGACACCGCCCCCGCCTATACAGCCTTTTACAACGGGCCGGCCTGCGGCGCCTCCGCGCCGGATCACTTGCACATTCAAATGATTCCTCGTTTTGCGCTTCCTTTTCTGTCCTCTTTGAAGACAACAAAGCCCCTCGAGGTGGGGGGGGTCCGCCTCGCCGAAGTGGAAGGCTTTGATCGCGCCATTGTCGTCATGACATCGACAAGTGCGCGCGCGCTTCAAGAAAAATGCATCTCTTTTCTGACCTCCGTCCGACAATCGCTCGGTTTGGTCCAAGAACCGCCGGTGAATGTTTTTTGTTTTTACAGTGAGCGCCGATGGCGTCTCGTCATTTTCATGCGGAGCAAACACCGCCCCGACGCCTATTGGGCCTCCGGAGAGGACAGACTCTTCGTCTCCCCCGGGGCCATCGATATGGCCGGCGTCATCGTCACGCCCCTTTTGAAGGATTTCAAAAAGCTCACCTCCAAGACCGTGCGAAACCTTTATCGGGAAGTCTCGCTGGACCGTGTCACCCTCCAAAACCTCATCGAAAAATGGAGAAGGCAAAATGTCTGAGCGCGTCGTCATCGACAGCGACCTGTCTTTCGCCCAAGCCGTGGAGGGAAGCGTCGCCCCCCTTGAAATCATCGACTCTTTGTCCCTCGTGGATGTTTGCTACTATTCATTCGACGGCCTTCGCCACGCCGGCCAGATCGTCGTGGCCGCGCGCCTGGAAGACGATGTTTATGACATCTTTCGTTTCATCGAGAAACACGGATTTCCGGTGGGCAAAGTCATCCCCATCGTCGCCTACGACTGGGACGACGAGGCTTCCATGGCCGACAACAATTCATCCTCTTTCAATTTCCGCGTCATCGCCGGCACCAACAAACTGTCGCTGCATTCCTTCGGCCGCGCCATCGACATCAACCCGGTTCAAAACCCGGTGATTTATTCCACCGGCCGTGTCGCCCCTTCCGGCGCCTCCTACCGACCCGAAAACGAAGGCGTTTTTGCCGCCGCGCACCCCGTCGTTCAAGAATTCACGCGACGCGGCTGGCATTGGGGCGGACATTTCGACACGCCCAAGGACTATCATCATTTTGAAAAAGTGTGAGGGGCGGCAAATCGACAGGAGACGATTTGACGAACTCAAGCGGGTTTTCCACGCAGTCACCCCCCTGCGTCAATTTCCCATTGACAGGGGGCAATGAAACTCATATGAATCCCGCCGTAAATTTCGATCTGAAAGACCCGGCGACATCGCGATCATACCGAACGAATGGGAAATACCCCCATGCCGGGGTCTGAGTCCGGAGGAAACATGTCTCGAAAAAATCTCGACGTTCTTTTTCATCCCCGATCCATCGCCGTGGTGGGCTCGGCGATCGGCAACCGATACATCCAGGGACTGCTCCACAGTCACTTTCGAGGCGCGATCTATCCGATCCATCCCGAAGGGGGCAGCCTCTACGGTCTTCGCGTCTATCCGAGCATCCGCGCCGTTCCAGACAGCGTCGATTACGTCATCTTGTGCATCCGCGCGGGATTGACACCGCGTTTTATGGAGGAGGCCGCCGCGAAAGGCGTGAAAGTCATCCATTTTTTTTCATCCGGATTCGGCGAAATCGAGGACGCAGAAGGGAAAGCCCTTGAAAAGGAAATTCTTGCCCTGGGGCAGAGGCTGGGCGTCCGCATTCTCGGTCCGAACTGCATGGGCGTTTACTGCCCGAAGTCCGGATTGACGTTTTCCGCGCCGATGAGGGATCAAGACGCCTTCCCCCGCCACAGCGGCCCGCTGGCCTTTTTATCGCAAAGCGGCGGGAACAGCATCTTCTTCGTCAACGACGCCGTGACCAGAGGCCTTTCCTTCAGCAAAGTGATCAGCTACGGCAACGGCATCGATATTGCCGAAGGCGAATTGCTCGAATACCTGGCGGAGGATCCAGACACCCGCATCATCGCTTCTTACCTGGAGGGCGTCCGTGACGGCGGGCGCTTCCTCCGGGCCTTGAAAAAAGCCGCTGACGCCAAACCCGTTTTGGTCTGCAAGGTGGGTCAAACGGAAGCCGGTGTCCGGGCGGCCGCGTCCCACACCGGTTCGATGGCCGGAAGTCAAAAGATTTGGGAGGGCGTCTTGAAGCAAGCCCGTGCCGTTGAGGTCGACCGTATCGAAGCGTTGACGGATACCGCGTTGCTTTTTTCGCGCTGCCCCCTGCCGGCGGGAAACCGGGTGGCCATTGTCGGAAGCGGCGGCGGGGCGAGCGTTCAAGCCGCCGACGTCTTTTCACGCGCCGGGTTTGCGCTGCCGGATCTCCCCCCCGAGACAAAGCGCCGATTGCATGACGCGTTCGGCAGCGAAACGGGGTGCAGCTTTCGGAATCCCGTCGATATCATGCGGCTGGACCCGGACCTTCTCAAAGCGATTCATGACACGTCGGTTGTCGATACGCTGGTCTTGCACATCGTCATCGATCTGTGGTCGTTGATCGAAAAGGAAAGCGTCGTCAGGGCCGCTGTGACGTCATTTGTCCGCGTGAAACCCGTTTTGACAAAACCGTCCCTCGTCGTGATTCACTGCCAATCGAGCGGTCAAGCGCGTCGACTGGCCGACGAGGCGCAAAGTGAGCTGGCGGCCGCCGGTTTTCCCGTCTACCCGTCCATGAGCCGCGCGGCGCTTTCGCTTCAGCGCTATGTTCGATGGGGACGAGCCTGTGGAAAATTCACGGCTTCGTGAGCCGGACAAGGTCCAAGGCCCGTCTCATGATCAGCCTTGCCGAAAGCAAGCCGGCATCGTCGTTTTCAATGCCCAAAACGACATCCGGATCGAACGCTCCGGAGCCGTTGGGACTTGAACAACCGGACGCCCCCAGAAGACTGATCCCTTTGTGGACGCTCGCGGGAATCATTTCCAGCCCCAAAAAGGCGACGATGTGGGACAGGTGAGTCAATTCGCTGCCGCCTTGACGCAACCACGAAACCGCCAAGCTGACACCGATTTTATTCTTCATTCTTCCCGCGGTGAGATGACCGAACACAAAGACACGAAACCGGTCCAAAAGCGACGCCATGCGTCCGGACGTGCGCATGAAATACACGGGGCTTGCCAAGACCAAAATGTCGGCCGACTCCGCTTTTTCATACACCGTCTGGGCGTCATCTTGGATGGAACAATAACGCCCCGGTGTCTGTCGAGTCAAACAGAAGTTGCAGTGACGGCAGTCCTGGACGTCCAATGAGGACAGGCACAAAATGTCGCTTTCGATATCTCGCTTCGGCACCGTTTCGATGGCGTGGCGTAAAAAAGTTTCGACATTGCCCTTCCGGACGGGCGAACCGGAAATCCCCAGAATCTTGATCGTCATGGAATATCCTTTCCGTCGTGACGGACATCGATGAGCTTTTCGGTATCAAACCCCAAGGCCGCCGCCCTGGCGATCAGGCGTTTCTTGACCGCTTCGTCCGGCTTGGGCGTTCGGGCCAAAATCCACAGATAAGACCGATTCGGGCCGCAAACGAGCGCATAGGTGTAATGTTCATGATCCAAGTCGATGACGACGTACGACCCATAAAAAGGGCCGAAGAAAGAGACCTTCAAAAATCCCTGATCCGGACGATTGACGAAATATGCTTTCCCTTCCACCTGACGCCACCCTTTCTCGTCCGCCGAATACCCGCGGTTGACGACCCTGATGCCACCGTCGGGACGGAGGCTGTACTCGGCTGAAACAAAGGACAGTCCTCTCTCGAAGGGATGATCGAGGCGCGCGACTTCGTACCATTTGCCCAGATACCGCGTCTGTTGGAAATGATCGACGGGCGTAACCCCCTGGGGCAGGGCAACACATCCAACAAGCCCCAGCAAAATAAAAAAAAGACATGGATTTTTCATCTCACTCCCTTTACAATCGCTTCGATACAGCAGCACTTACCAAAAATGCGTCAAAAATCAAAGGAGGAACCATGACTCTTGCAGACTATTTTGAAACGGCCAAAGGTGTCGGCGTTCTTTCCACGGCGGATCAAAACGGCAAAGTCAACGCCGCCATCTACGGCCGCCCCCACGTGATGGACGATCAAACCGTCGCGTTCATCGCGGGCGATCGCCGAACCCACGCCAATTTGCAGGAAAATCCCTCGGCGGTTTATCTCTTCAAGGAAGACGGTTCCTATGAAGGTCGGCGTCTTTATCTCACCAAAACCAAAGAGGAAAAAGACTCCTCCCTCATCGACACCCTCCGCCGGCGAAAACATCGAGGCAAAGACGAGTCCGCCGAAGCCGAATCGAAATTCCTCATCTACTTTCGGGTCGAACGGGTGCTGCCGCTGATCGGCGACGCGCCATGATACCAAGGTGAACATTTTCCTGACAGGAGCATTCCATGAAGATTTTCATGACAGGCGCAACAGGTTTTGTGGGGACGGCTCTGACCCGGAGGTTGATCGACGCGGGACACACCGTGACAATCCTGACGCAGACACAGCCGGACCCTTCGTCCGCCGGATCCGACCGTTCCTATCTGATCGGCGACCCCTCGGCGGGGGGATCCTGGCAGGATGCCGTCGCCGCCCATGACGTGGTGATCAACCTCGCCGGCGCCAGCATTTTCAGTCGTTGGACGGAAAAATACAAAAAGGTTCTCCGGTCCAGCCGTCTGGACACGACACGCCGCCTTTTCGAGGCCCTTCCAGAGGATGCCGGCCATATCACGTTTTTCAGCACATCCGCCGTCGGGTATTACGGGTTTCATGAAGACGAGGAATTGACCGAATCATCGCCCGCCGGAGCCGATTTCCTGGCGCAACTGGCTTACGATTGGGAGCATGAAGCGTTGCGGGCGCAGTCCAAAGGCGCGCGGGTGATTGTCACGCGCTTCGGCATCGTTCTCGGCCCCAATGGAGGCGCCTTGGGACAGATGGTTTTGCTTTTTAAAAATTTTCTGGGCGGCCCGTTGGGTTCGGGGCGCCAATGGTTTTCCTGGATCCATATGCAGGACTTGGCGGATGCTTTCCTGTTTCTCCTGGCACGCCCTGACCTTTCCGGCCCTTTCAATGTCTGTTCCCCCATGCCGGTTCGTAACAGTGATCTGGCCTCGGCGCTCGGCCGTGTTTTGCATCGGCCGGCTTTTCTCCCCGCTCCCGCGTTCATGGTGGAACTGCTGCTGGGTGAATTCGGGTCGGTGCTGCTCAAAGGGCAGCGGGTGGTGCCTCGACGTCTGTTGGACGCGGGTTTTCGATTTCAGCATCCGGAAATCCAAGAGGCCCTCCGGAACATCCTTCTTTAAAAACCGATCCGATTTTTTCGTTGACTTGCAGAATCTTTCCATTTAAAATCCGTATGATGGAACGATTGTAAAACCATCGAAAACGACCGGAACCATTCTTTTCATGCAAACGTGATGATTCTCGAACGACCCAATAACCCGTCGGACCGTAAGGGGCAAAACGCCCGTTTTGTCATTGGTTGTCTTGTCGGCGTCATCTTCGCCGCCGCCGGCTTTTTGGCTTACTCCGCATCCGGAGATCCCCGTTTTTGCGGGGCCTGTCATAGCATGAAAACCGTCCACGCCCGATGGCAGACGTCGAGCCATCGGCAATTCGCTTGCGTCGAATGCCATCTCCCTGACACGCATATCGGTGGAAAAATCGCGTATAAAACCCGCGCCGGTCTCCAGGATCTTGTCTCCGAAACACGCCGGGCCTATGCATCAGGCACTGGACTTTCCTTGGAGTCCCGCCGGGCGGTCAACGCGAACTGTTTTCGCTGCCATGCCTCAACCATCGCCAAAACGCTGATGTCTCGCGATGGGGGCGACTGTCTGGGCTGTCATCGATTCCTGGTTCACGGACGGGGACAAGACGAAGGAGGAATAAAAGTTGAGAAGTAGTCGAATCCTTTTAAGATTACTGTTGAGTGTTTTTTTGGTCCTGCTCATTTTTGTTTTCGTGCGCGTTTTTGTTTTCGTGCCGCGATCCACCGTAAAACTCGCGGACATTACGGATATTGAATATGATCCGGCGGTCTGGGGGAGACACTACCCGCTTGAGTATCAAAGCTACCTGAAAAATAAAGACATGGCCCTGTCCCCCACCGGATTCGGCGGCAGTGAAAAACACCAAAAGTCCGACAAAGAACCGGAAATGCTCGTCAACTTCAAGGGAATGCCGTTTGCCAAAGATTATTCGGAAGACCGGGGTCATCCCTACGCCTTAGACGACCTGCGCGAGACCAAACGGATCGGCCCGTCAACCCCCGGTTCCTGCATGACTTGCAAAACGATTCACTTGAGAGATATTTACAAAGACATGGGGGCCTCTTACGCCAAAGCGCCGCTTGCCGACCTTTTGCCCAAACTCAAGTATCCTATTGTCTGCGCCAATTGTCACCACCCGCAAACGTTGAAACTGCGTGTGATCAACCCCGCCTTCATCGAAGCGATGGAAAAAAGGGGCGTCGATGTCACAAAAGCCTCGCGCGCGGAGATGCGAACCTATGTTTGCGCGCAATGCCATGCCGAGTATTATTTCGAACCGGAGTCCAAACGCGTCGTTTTCCCATGGAGGAAGGGGCTTTCGCCCAAAGACATGTACGCCTATTATAAAGACATGCCCGATAAATTCGAAGCGGACTGGATCCACCCCGACTCGCAGGCCAAAATGCTCAAGGCCCAGCATCCGGACTACGAACTCTTCAGCCTGGGTGTCCATGCCAAATCCGGGGTCGCCTGCGCGGACTGCCACATGCCTTACATGCGCGACGCGGGCCGCAAATACTCGTCGCACTGGGTGACTTCCCCGATGAGAAGCGTCAAAGCCTCCTGCCGGGTCTGCCACACCCAGGATGAAACCTGGCTTTTAAGCCGCGTCAAGGCCGTTCAGACCAGCGTCTTCGAGCTCCAGCGCATCGCCGGACAAACCATCGCGCGCGCGCATGAGGCCATCGGCAAAGCCGGCCAGACGGCAAAAGTCAACAAAGGCGACCTGGAACGGGCCCGTGAGTTGGTGCGTAACGCCCAGTGGTTTTGGGATTATGTCTCCGCCGAGAATTCCATGGGCTTTCACAACCCCGACCTGGCGCTTTCGACCCTTGGCCAGGCTGTTGATCTCGCGCATCAAGCCATTGCCGCAGCCGGCAAGGCGGCGGGGACGTCGTTTTGACAAAGAACCCGTGAAAAAAGACGGACCTGAACCTGGAAGCGTAAAAAACGCCTCCAGGTCATTGCTTTGTCGGGATATCCTTATCCAGGCCGCCGTCTTCCGAGGGGTTCAAGCCCCGAATGTTACCCAACCGACTCTCCGCCCCCTGATTGGATTTGCCCATCCCCAAAATAGGGGGGTCGCCTCTTTGCCGCCTGACTGCTGTCGCCGTCCGATACGGGATCCATCACCCACCGGCTGGAAATCTTGCCGCTTTCAGAGATGACGGTGACCCCGACGATTCAAGGAGGATCTCTGTCCGCGTTGCAATTCAAAACGCATGACAGCCACCGATCCACAACCGGGATTTCTGTCCCCGATTGCGGGGACGGGGGTTTTTCGGAACCTGCCTGCCCGATGGGTTATCGATTTGCCCCCGCTTTTCTACCCGAATTAAAAATCACCGGCGCCGCTTTTCTCGGCGGCGGCGACAATTTGAGGGGTTTGAGTCCGTTTCAAAGGCATCGCCTTGGCGGCAAGAATTTTTTTCAAAGACGATCTCCCCGCACTTTGCAATGTCGCCCCACCGCGAGCGGCTCCCCTTCGGCCTTCCCCCTCGACAATGCCGGTCAAATTCTCCACATATTGCTTCATCTGCACGGCCTGGGTGTTCATTTCTTCCGCGGCGCTGGCGGATTCCTCGGCGTTGGCCGCCGTCTGCTGAACCACTTTATCCATTTCCGCGACCGCCTTGCCGATCTGACCGATTCCTTGGGCCTGCTCGTTGGAGGCGGCCGCAATTTCGTCGATCAGACGCCCCACCTTGATCGATATTTCCATATTTTCCTGAAAAGCTTCTTGCGTCTGCTGGGTGAGTTCCCGGCTGTTCTTGACCGTCGCAATGGTGTTTTCAATGAGGGTGGAGGTATTTTTCGCCGCATCCGCCGCCCGCATGGCGAGATTTCTCACTTCATCGGCCACCACGGCGAATCCCGCGCCCGCCTCGCCTGCGCGTGCCGCTTCCACCGCCGCGTTGAGCGCCAAGAGATTCGTCTGGAAAGCGATCTCGTCGATGGTTTTGATGATTTTGCCCGTCTCCTCGCTGGATTTGGTCACGTCGTGAATGGCCGTCACCATATTTTTCATCTGCGCATCCACTTTTTCCACAATGCGTTTCGCCTCGCTCATCAAGCCCTTGGCCTCGGCCGCATGGTCGGCGTTTTGACGGGTCATCGACGACATCTCTTCCAAAGAAGACGACGTTTCTTCCAGGGCGGAGGCCTGTTCGGAGGCGCCTTCGGCCAGTTGTTGGCTGGCGGAAGCGACCTGGGAGGACGCAGCCGCCACCTGTTCGGACGCGTCGTTCAGGTCGCCGGCGATATGGCTGATGGGTTGCGCGATGCTGCGGGTCATGAAAAAAACAGCCGTCGCGGTGAGCGCCAACAAAACCACGCCGATGATCACAATGACAAAAGTGATATGTCTGGCCGGCGCCATAAATTCACTGTAATCCTGCGTCAGACACACCCCCCAGCCGGAGGCGGCAACCGGCGCAAAACCGGACATCTTTTTCACACCCTTATACACATAAGGTTCCGATCCCGTCTCGCCGGCCAACACCCGGGTGGCAAACGATTTCATCCCCTCCGTCTTCGTCGCATCGACTTTGAGAATCAAATCTTTATTGGGATGGGCGATCAACATCCCCTTGTTGTCCAGCACATAGCCGTATCCCGTCTTGCCTAGGTTGGTCGCGGCGATTTTATCGGCGATAAAGGCGACATTCATCGTAAACCCGACAACGCCGATCACCTGTTTGGCCGCCGAATAGATCGGAGCCCCCAGCGTCATCACGATATTGCCCGTCGCCTTCGAGGTGATGACGGAACCGATGTTGGCTTTGCCGGCCTTGGCCGCTTTAATATAATCTCTGTCGGAGACGTTAATCCCTTTATGAAGGTACTTGCCGCCGTGGCCATCGGCGATGATCTCCCCATCCAAGCCCGCGATAAACACGGATTCATAATCACCGCCGCTTTTTTGCGTCATAGCCGTGAGTTCCGCTGTCGCCTTGGCCAGCCGTGCGCTGTCTTTCACGCCACTGGCATAATCAGCGGCCGCGTCGATCACGACGTCGCGCTGGGCCGTCTGGGCGACGATTTTGAGTTCCTCTTGCAAAGCGATATTGGTCATGTGCGCCAGCCCCTTTGCCACTTCCATCGATTGCGATTGCGCCAGCTCCTCCAAAGCCTTACTGGCTTCGAAAATGGAAAACCCCCCAACCGCCAAAATCGGCAAGAGCACGGCCGCCAGACCCACGGTCAACATCTTCATTTTCAACGATAAATGCTTCATACAACCTCCTTGTTTTATTATCTTGATTGGGTTTACAATCATTCAATGACGTTCAATCAGGCCCGGCGTCTTGATCCATCATCTTTTTCAAAACGTTTCCCAAATGCTTGAAATCGCTCTGGGCCGCCGCAATAAACCTGGGGCAGAGGGTGTAGGCTTTCTCCAGCATCTCTGGTTCTCCATCCGGCAGAATCAGCACGATCTTGATGTCGACCAGAAGGTAGGCAAGATAGATGATGTCCATAAGCTCCGTTCGGGTTGAAGCGTAAAGCACGGCCACTCTGACCTCCGGCATCGGCTGATGGAGTCTCTTCAAAAGGTCCGCCATCGACGAATAGAGATCGATTCGGTGACCGGAAACGGCCCTCCGAATGATTTGCAGCACCTCTTCTTCCGCCTTCACCTGCTTTGGCAAATACAAAAGCAACGTCATCTGCCCGCTTCACGTCCTTTTAATCTTTTACACAGGCGGTTACAGCAGCAACCGTGCCAGCCGGTATAACTAAAATTTTCTTGTTAATACGGATGTTTAAAAAAAAGAGGGGGATTGACGCTCTGACGAGCCGTCTGAAAAAAGCAGACGCTTTCTGATTTTTTCAGACTCAAGACCTACTGGGCATGGAGGGTCAAGTCGGTAAATTTCAAACGATGACGCGTCAAAAGTTCATACAACCGGGCGCGACCCAGACCGGAAATCCGGCAGGCCTTTTGAATGTCGCCGCCGCTGGCCTTGATCAACTGTCGCAAATATTTGCTTTCCGCTTGTTCGTAGACGTCTTTTCGAAAATCCTTGAGGGCTGGAAGCGCCGCCGGCGGGACCGTCTCTGGATCCACGTCCGACGGGGACAGACCAAACGATTTCGCCTGCGCCAGTTTCACGCGAATTTGGCCCGGTAAATGGCGGGCAAAAAGCGTCGGCGCGGAAAATGCCGCGGCAATGGCATGCTCCAGCGCGTGAACCAGCTCGCGGACATTGCCGGGCCAGGGATAGGCTTTGAGCGCTTCCTGAAAGTCCGGAGAAAGCCGTTTGGATTCGATATGGCTGCGTTTACAGATCCTGGCCGCGTGATACGCGGCGATCTCGACGACATCCTCGAGATGTTCCCGAAGCGGTGGAATGTCCAGCACGATCGCTCGAATGCGGAAGAGAAGGTCATCGCGAAACAGACCGTCTTCAACCATTCGCTCCAAGTGACGGTTCGTCGCGGCGATCAGCCGAAAATCGCTTTCGATTTCTTTCGAACCGCCCAACGGCCTGAAGCGCCGCTCCTGCAACACCCGAAGAAAACTCTTTTGGATCGCCCCGGGCAATTCGCCGATTTCATCGAGAAACAGCGTTCCCCCATGGGCTTGCTTGATGAGCCCTTCACGGCTGATGTCAGCGCCGGTAAAAGCCCCCTTCTCATAGCCGAAGAGCACGCTCTCGGTCAAAGACGGCGTCAGGGAGGCGCAATCCACAATGACAAAATTGCGCGACGCGCGGCGGCTGTTTGCGTGAATCGCCTTCGCGAAAAGCTCCTTGCCGGTTCCCGTTTCCCCGGTGATGAGCACGTTGGCGTCGCAACCGGACGCTTCCATGACCCCCTCATGACAGGCTTTCATCAGAAGGCTTTGGCCGACAATCCCTTCCATACGCAACCCGACAGGCTGCTTGGTCTTGAGCTTTTCATCGTGGTATTGCAAGGCCCGCTTCAGCGCGAGTTTGATGGGCGAGACGGACGCCGGTTTGGCGATATAGTCCCAGGCGCCGCTTTTGATGGCCAATTCCGCGCCGTTCATCGTTCCAGCCCCCGTCAAAATGATCACTTCCGGTTTCGACGCGGCCGCGGCGATTTCCGTAAGCTTATCCAGACCATTGCCGTCGGGCATCATCACGTCCAAGAAAACCACATCGAAGGGATGGTCAAAAACCCGTTCAAGGCCGGTTTCCAGACGGTGGGCGCATTCCACCACGTGCCCCTCTTCCTCGAAGGCACTCGATAAAAATTCGCAAAACATCTCATCGTCATCAAGAATCAAGATCTTGGCCATTTCAACACCGGCTTTCACGTTTTATGACCCAGCACCCGCCGCACCAATCGCGCCAGATCGTTGAGTTCAATGGGTTTGAGAACAAACTCGCGGATCTTCCATTCACGGGCCTGTGCGGCATTGATGGACTCGCTGTAGCCCGTGCATAAAATAATCGGAATATCTCCACGGATGTTCAGGCATGTCCGGGCCAATTCGGCGCCGGTCATTTCAGGCATCGTCATGTCGGTGATGACCAGGTCGAATCGGTGCGGATCGTCTTGAAACCACTTCAGAGCTTCAAGACTGGACATGGTGGCCGCGATGCGATACCCTCTGGACTCAAAAAACGCCTTGGCGAGCGCCACCAGCGATTCCTCATCGTCCACAAAAAGAATCCGTTCATTTCCCCCCGGCTCGATATCGTCCTGTCTGGGCTTTTCAGCCTCCATCTCGGCGTGAACGCGAGGGAGGTAAACACTGAAGACAGACCCGTGTCCCACCGCGCTTCGAACATCGACGGCCCCGCCACATTGCTTGACGATGCCATAGACCACGGACAACCCCAGTCCCGTTCCTTCTCCAGGACCTTTGGTCGTGAAAAACGGATCGAATATTTTGTCCTTGATGGCGGGATCGATGCCGCACCCCGTATCGCCGACGGATAAAACAACATAAAACCCCAAAGGCAAATCCGGATGGGGCGCAAGGTCCGGATGAAAAATCTCGACGTTGGAAAGACGAATGTCCAAAATACCGCCCTTCTCGCGCATGGCTTGCGCGGCATTGGTACATAAATTGATGACGATTTGGTGGATCTGCGTGGGATCGGCCAACACCTTCGTGTCTTCTTGGGTTATGATCTGCCGGATTTCGATGGTGGAGGGAAGTGTGGCCCGCATCAGACTGACCGCCTCTTTTAAAATGAATCGAACGTCAAACGGTTTGAACGCCTGCTCTTGTTTCCGGCTGAAAGACAGAATTTGGGTGGTCAAGTTTTTCGCCCGTCCGCAGGCTTCGAGGACGCGGTCGAGATATTTCCTGCGGACATCCTCACGCGGCTCCTTGACGGCCATTTCCGTAAAACCGATCAGAGACGCCAAAATATTGTTGAAATCATGGGCGATGCCGCCGGCGAGCGTCCCGATGGCCTCCATCTTCTGCGCCTGCCGGAGTTGCTGTTCCAGGCGCTTTTGCTTCGTCATATCGCGGATCGACTCAATGGCGCCGACCCTGTTGCCTTGCGCGTCCTTTAAGGCGCTCGCCCTGCCGTACAGATAACGTTCGTCCCCTTGAGGCGTCACGACGAAGGCCTCACCATCGAGGATCATCTCTTTTCTTTCCGTCCGAACATACTTGGCCTCCGTCATCGGTCCGGACGTCAACACCAAATCGATTAAAATGGGACGCCGCTCGCCATAGAAAGGCAGGGCATATTCATAGTTTCCCTTGCCGAGCATGGCCGCTTTCGGAATGCCGGTCATCTCCTCCATCGCCTGGTTCCAGGCCATGACCACGCCTTGGGCATTAATGACAAACGTCGCGTCCGGTAGATGCTCGATGACTTCATCCAGATGTCGATGCGCCTGCCGAAGGTCTTCCTCGGCGCGGCAAGCCTCCGTGACATCCTCCAGAATCCATAGAGACCCTTCCTGAACGTCCGCCGGATCGAAGGCTTTGCCGATCACGCGACAGACGATGGTTTTTCCATCCAAACGACGTGTTCTGAGAGTATGCTCAAACCAGATCCCCTCGCTCAACGCCGTATAAATTTGACGCCCATAGCATCGATAATCTTCCTCGGAGGCATAGACGATCCGGACATCCGCGCCCTGGATTCGGTGAAGCGGCAGCCCCAAAATCGAGGCGAAGCGGGGATTGACTTTTTCAAAAACGCGATGCCGGACGACGGCGATTCCCATGACCGTGTTGTTCATCATCAGGGAGTGAACACGCACCAAATGCCGCCACGCCTTTTTGGCTCGCGCCAAGTCCGTTTGAGCCCTTTTGAGATCGTCGACGCGCTTTCGCCATCGTCCGATTTCCCGAAGGAGCTGCTCCCTTGTTTTTTCTCGACCCGAATTCATCTGAAAAGCGTTTTACCCTCCATTGGAAGAGATAGGATGTGAAGCCGGTTGGAGTTTGAAAAAAGAAGCGCAGATACGGGAATGCGTGGAGGAACTTTTGGGGAGATACCGAACAAAGAAGGTGGGGGTTGATTTCGGTCAAGCGACCAAACGACTGTTCTTTTGATGCTTTTGAAGTCACGTGTCGCAAACGGACCGCGATCTGCCGCGGCGCGGAAATGGTTTCTGATTCGGTTGAGGCACATGTTCAAGACGCCTGCAGTGATCCTCGGCGGGAGGAACTTTTAACCGAACTATAGAAAGATCAAGTGCGCCTGTCAAGACCTTTTCTACCCGGCCGGAGGGGGACCAGGTTCCCCCTCCGGCCTCTTGAATGCCTCAGAAATCCTTGAAATTCTCTTTCTCCAGGGGAATGACATCCTGAGGGCGTAACGTCTTTCCAGGCGCCGTCACCGCTTTTTCGGGCTTGGAGGCGATCGAAAGTCTTTTGACCATCCCTTCGATGCGTTTTCCCCGGTCCGAATTTTTTTCCGGTTTGGCCGGTGGAGAATCCGGAATTTGGCTGTTTTGCTTCTCCCCTTCCACAATCCCCGTCAACCGTTCCACATAATGCTTCATCTGCACCGCCTGGGCGTTGAGCTCTTCGGAGGCGCTGGCCGATTCCTCGGCGCTGGCCGCGACCTGCTGGACCACTTTATCCATCTCCGAAACCGCCTTACCGATCTGTCCGATCCCCTGGGCCTGCTCGGAAGAGGCGGCCGCGATTTCATCCACCAGTTGGCCCACTTTGTTGGTGATGACGATGTTTTCCTTAAACGCATCTTGTGTCTTTTCCGTCAAATCACGACTGTTTTGTACGGTCACGATGGTGTTTTCGATCAGCGTCGACGTGTTTTTCGCCGCATCCGCCGCACGCATCGCCAGATTACGGACCTCATCGGCCACCACGGCGAATCCCGCCCCCGCTTCGCCCGCCCGCGCGGCCTCAACCGCGGCGTTGAGCGCAAGCAGATTCGTTTGGAAAGCGATTTCGTCAATGGTTTTAATGATCTTTCCCGTCTCTTCGCTGGAACGAGTCACTTCCTGGATCGCCTGAACCATGTTTTGCATCTGTCCGTCGACCTTGTCGACGATCTTGCGGGCTTCGGCCATGAGCGCTTTGGCCTGGGCGGCGTGATCCGCGTTTTGCCTGGTCATCGACGCCATCTCCTCAAGCGAAGAGGAGGTCTCCTCCAAAGCGGACGCCTGTTCGGAGGCCCCCTCGGCCAGGTTCTGGCTTGCCTGCGCCACCTCCGTCGACGCCGCCGCAACCTGTTCGGAAGCGTCGTTGAGATCGCTTGCGATCTGATGAATCGGCGCAGCGACACCCCGCGTGACGAAAAAGACCGCCGTGACGGTCAAGACCAAAAAGACAAGGCCGATCGCTACAATAAAAAGGGTCAGTTGCCTCACATCGGCCATGAATTCCTCTCGATCCTGCGTGAAACACACGCTCCAGCCCGATGCTGGAACCGGCGCGAAACCCGCCACCTTTTCCACGCCTTTGAAGACATAGCCTTCCGCGCCTGTTTCACCCGCGACCATCCGCGCGGCAAACGTTTTCATCCCTTCTGTCTGGGTGATATCGAGGTTGAGGATCAAATCCTTGTTCGGGTGGGCGATGATGACCCCTTGTCGATTGACGGCAAAACCATAGCCTGTTTTGCCGAGTTTGGCTTGATCAATCTTCTCCGCGAGAAAACCGATATTGACGACGGATCCCACGCCTCCGACGATTTGACCGCTTTTGGAGTAAACCGGCGCCCCAAACGTCATGACGATATTACCACTGCTTTTGGATCTCACCACCGCGCCACACCCGGCCTTTCCCGACAAAGCGGCCTGGACGTAATCCCGCTTGGATAAATCGATGTGTCTGGCCTTCCCCCCCCTCGCCGTCCGCGATGACCTTTCCGTCCATGCCATAGGCAAATATCGACTCATAGGCGGCGCCGCTGCGCTTGGTAACGGAGGTCAACTCCGCCGTGGCCCTGGAGACAAGGGTTTCGTCAATCGTCCCTTGCGCGTGCTTCGAGAGAAGTTCGATGAGGACTTCGCGCTGAGCCGTCTGTTCGGCGATCTTGATTTCCGAAAGAACGACCATGTTGATAAGATTGGCCAATCCTTTGGCAATTTCGGTGGTTTCCGATTTCGACTGCGCCTCCAGGGCCATGCGTGACGTGAGAATGGAAAAGCCGCCGACCACGAACAGGGGCACCAAAACCGCCAAAATACCCACTCCCATGATTTTGAACCGCAAAGACCTCCCCTTCATAAAAACCTCCTTTGAAAGATGATTTCATCCGCTTTGCCTATCACGATGCTCACGAACACTTTTTCAATTTAATTTTTTTTCAACCGCGCGGGAGATGGATTCGCCGATGCCGCACCAGACAACGAAAAGAAGAAAATATCCAGGAATCGAATCTATAGGGGTTTATCGGCCGAAGGACGGACCGGCTTGAGGATGTGAATGAAAAAGTTCGGGGGCCTTATCCCCTTTGGGGGGGGGGGGGGAGGGGGG
>CAZPTW010000010.1:0-16668 GCA_964589235.1 uncultured Smithella sp.
CGGACTTCGCCCTGTTTAAAAAACTGGATATCGGTGATATTGTTTACGTTCATGGAAAACTTTTTCGAACCAAAACCAACGAATTGACCCTCGAGGCCGAAACGCTCAAACTGATGGCCAAGGCGATCCGGCCCCTGCCTGAAAAATGGCACGGTCTGACCGACATTGAAACGCGCTATCGCCAGCGTCATTTGGATTTGATTTCCAACCCGGACGTCAAGGCGGTTTTCCAACGGCGCAGCCTGATCATCAAACTGATTCGGCAATTCATGGACATGCATGATTTTCTGGAAGTGGAAACCCCCATGATGCAGCCCCGCGCGGGAGGCGCGGCCGCACGTCCCTTCAAGACGCACCACAATGCGCTCGATCAGGATTTCTTTTTACGAATCGCCCCGGAACTTTATTTAAAGCGGCTGGTCACCGGCGGCTTGGAGCGCGTCTACGAAATCAACCGCAGTTTCCGAAACGAAGGCATCGACTCCTTCCACAATCCGGAATTCACCATGATGGAATTTTACTTAAGCTATGCCACCTACGAAGACCTGATGTCTTTTACAGAGGAGCTCTTCGTGTTTATCGCACAACGGATTTTTGGCAAGCTTCAATTCACCTACCAGGGAACGGATATCGACCTGACCCCTCCATGGCGGAGGCTCACCGTCAAAGACGCACTTTTGCAAATCGCCGGGTTGGACCCGGCGGACATCGAAGACCTGACACGGGCGCGCGACACGGCCCGGAGGCTCGGCTGCGACGTCAAAGACGCAGATCCTTTGGGGAAAATTCTCATGGCCATCTTCGATGAAACCGTCGAAAAGAAACTCGTCCAACCCACATACATCACCCAGTACCCGGTGGCGGTTTCGCCGCTGTCACGACGGTCGAACACCAACCCGGATCTCGTGGACCGATTTGAACTGTACATCGCCGGCCGCGAATTCGCCAACGCCTTTTCGGAACTCAACGACCCCGCCGATCAGCGCGAACGTTTCCTTCAACAGATCAAAGAGCGCGAAGCAGGCGACGACGAGGCGCATGAGATGGATGAAGATTACGTCCGCGCCCTGGAATACGGTATGCCACCGACGGCGGGCGAAGGCATCGGCATCGACCGTCTGGTCATGCTCTTTACCGATTCGGCATCGATCCGGGACGTCATATTATTTCCGCTTTTACGAAGCAAACAGGAATGAGCCGGCCTGCGCCATCGAGGTCGGTTCACTTCACGTGAGATCAGGATCGGAGTTTCATGTCCTACGAATTTTTCATCAGCAGACGGTACATGAGGGCCAAACGCAAGCAGGTCTTCGTTTCCATCATTACCTTCATATCCATTCTGGGTATTTTTCTGGGCGTTGCGGCGCTCATCATCGTGCTGGCCGTCATGAATGGCTTTGAAGAGGATCTCCGAACCAAGATTTTAGGGATTCGCTCCCACATTGAGATCACCGCGAGCCTGTCAGGGCCGATGCGCGACCATCAAACCCTCAGGCGGATCATCGACCAGGTACCGGGCGTGGTGGCGTCGACACCCTTCATTTATACGGAGGCGATGATTCGCAGTCAAAACGGCGTGACCGGTGTCGTTATCCGCGGTCTGGACACGCCATCGGCGCCGAAAGTGATCCATCTCGGAAAGATCCGGGAAGGACGCCTGGAAGATCTCGATCAGATTCCCAAAGCCGTGGCCGCGAAACTGCCGCCGGAAGACCGGGATTTGGACGGCATTCTCATTGGGAAAGAAATGGCCAGGAATTTGGGTCTTTTCTTGTATGACCCCGTCACGATCATCTCGCCGACCGGCGGTATCGCCACGCCGATGGGCATGGTCCCGAAAATGAAGAAATTCATCGTGGTCGGCATTTACGAATCCGGGTTTTACGAATATGATTCCAAATTGGTCTTTCTATCCCTCGCGAGCTGCCAGAAATTTCTCGATATGGGCGACGCGGTGTCCGGCATCGATGTGGTCGTCCATGACATCTACAAAGCCGACGAGATCGGCCGCCACATTCAAGGCAAGCTGGGGTTCCCATTTTTTGTGCAAAACTGGATGCAGATGAACCGAAACCTCTTTTCCGCGCTCAAATTGGAAAAGCGCGTCATGTTCATTATATTGAGTCTCATCGTGCTGGTGGCGGCTTTCAACATCATCAGCGCGCTGATCATGATCGTCATGGAGAAAAACAAAGACATCGCCATTCTGAAATCCATGGGGGCGACGTCGGGCATGATCATGAAGATATTCATCTATCAGGGGCTGATCGCCGGTGCCATCGGCACATTCTTCGGAACCCTGGCGGGACTTCTTATCGCCACGAATCTCCAAGCGATCTCCCAATTTGTGGAAAGAGTGTTTCATTTCAAATTTCTGCCGGGCGACGTGTATTATTTAAGTGAACTGCCCTCCAAAGTGAATTACGGCGATGTCGTGATCATCGTCATCGGCACCTTGCTGATTTGCTTCCTTTCAACCATTTATCCGTCCTGGAGAGCCTCCAAGCTCGATCCGGCGGAAGCTTTACGATACGAATAACGGACAGGGACCGGATTGGAACGACCATGATCAAACTTGAAAATCTATCCAAAACGTTCGTGAAAGACGGCAATCGGATCGACGTCCTCCAGAACATCAGCTTGGACATTGCCAAAGGGGCATCCCTCGCCATCGTCGGCGTTTCCGGCGCCGGTAAAAGCACCTTGATCCATATTCTGGGAACGTTGGACCACCCGACATCCGGAACGCTTTTGATCGGCGGTCACCCTGTTTTTGAATGGCACAAGAAAAAGATCGCCGCTTTTCGCAACAAGACCATCGGCTTTGTTTTTCAATTCAACAACCTGCTGCCTGAATTTTCCGCTTTGGAAAACACGATGATGCCGGCCCTCATTTCCGGTATGCCGAAAAGGGAAGCCGCGGAAAAAGCCGGCCTCTTGCTTGCCGAGGTCGGGCTGGGGCACCGGTTGAAGCACAAGCCGGGGGAACTCTCCGGTGGAGAGCAGCAACGGGTGGCCATCGCCCGGGCTTTGGTGATGGAGCCCGAAATTCTGTTGGCCGACGAGCCCACAGGAAACCTTGACACGGAAACGGGAAAAAAGATAGAAGACATTCTCGTTCACTTGAATGAAACGAAGAACATTACGCTGATTGTCGTAACGCACAATAAACTGCTGGCGGACCGCATGTCCGGTCGAATCGGCCTTCGCGACGGGAAAATTTATGACTTGCAATAAAAAGGTGTTCCTCATTTTAGCGATCCTGGTGGGTTTGATCCCCTGCATGATGACCGCGGCGGCCGCCGCCGAATCCGTCAAAAAGATCGGCATTGCGCCCTTCGACGTTCACTCAAGTGCCGAGGGCGGGGTTCTTCAAACCTCCCTCTATCATCAGTTGGATGCGGAATTGCGCAAGACCAAGAAAGTCGACGTGATCCCGGCGGGCGGGCTTTTCCAACCGGGCGAGATCATCTCAAAAGAAAAAGTTCTCGACGCGGGAAAGAAGTTGGGCGCGGACTACATGATCGCGGGCAGCATCGTCCAGTTCGGCGATACGATCAATGTCGACGCCCGAATCTACGACGTCTCCTCGAGAGCCATGCTCTCTTCCATTTCCGTCCAGGGCAAAAGGGAAACGGGTTTGACGCCTCTGGTCACCGTTTTGACCGGAGAAATTCTCTCCACGGCGGGTCTGGCGGACAAGATTCTTCGCGTTGAGGTCGCCGGAAACCGAAAAATCGGCGCGGCCGCGATCACGCAAAATTTACGCAGCAAGCCCGGCAGGCCGCTTTCCGAAGAGGATGTCACGGCGGACATCAAAACCATCTTCAAGATGGGCTATTTCTTGGATGTCAGCGCGTCGGTCTCCCAAGACCCGAAAGGCAAGGTTCTGACGTTTACCGTCGTGGAAAAAGGCCTCATTTCCGAAATCCGTATCAACGGCAACAAGGCCCTGGACCGCGACGACATTCTGGGGGCCATGTCCGTCAAGACGCGACAAAACTTGAATCGTGAGAAAATCAAGGAAGATATTCAAAAAATCAAAGCGCTCTATGACGCCAAGGGCTATTACAACGCGGAGATCACCGACCGAATCGAAAGCGATACCCAAAAGGATTTCGTGGTCATTTTGGACATCAAGGAAAATGAACGCCTTTATATCCGCTCCATCACGTTTGAAGGCAATGAAGCCTTCACGCAGAAAGAACTGGTCAACATGATGACGACCACGGAAAGAACGTTCTTGGGGTTTATCACCGACACGGGCATTCTCAACCGGGAGCATCTCAAACAGGACGTGCAAAAGTTGAGCGCTTTTTATTTCAACAACGGTTTCGTCAATTCGCAGATCGGCGAACCGGTCATCACTTACGACGCCAAAGGCATTCACATCAAAATCACCGTTCGAGAGGGCAAACGCTTCAACATCGGATCCGTCAACATCTCGGGGGACGAATTGGCCAAGTCGCGGGCGGATTTGTTCGCGGCCTTGAGGACCCAGCCGGGCAAGCACTACGATCGGGAAGCCATCATGCGCGACATGGAAATGATCACCGTCGCCGCCAACGATGAAGGCTATGCGCACGCCGACGTCAACCCTCAGATCAAGATCCATGAGAAGGAACAACTGGTGGATCTCGACTTCCAACTGACCAAAGGACCGCTCGTCTACATCGCGCGGATCGGCATTTCCGGAAACACCGTCACCCGCGACAAGGTGATCCGCCGCCAATTGGGCCTTGCCGAGGGTGATTTGTATTCGTCGAGCAAACTCAAGGAAAGTTACACCGCTTTGAATCAGCTTCGCTATTTTGAAGAAGTCGACATTCAAACGGAAAAGGCGCCCGACAACAAGATGGACATCAATATCCGGGTTAAGGAGAAAAACACCGGCATGTTCATGATCGGAGCCGGATACAGTGCCGTTGACCAAGCCGTGATCATGGCGCAAATCGTTCAGCAAAACTTTCTGGGCTACGGGCAAATTTTAAGCTTGAAAGCGTCCCTCGGCTCCAAAACGAACAACTATGAACTCTCCTTCACTGAACCTTGGCTTTTTGATCTGCCTTTGTGGTGTAAAGCGGATATTTGGAAATATAAAAAGGAATACGACTCTTATACGCTCGATACCAAGGGGGGCGGCCTGACGCTGGGGTACCCGATCTGGGACAAAATCACAGGCTATATCGGATACAAACTCAGCATCGACAATATCCAAGACGTCAACCAGGATACCGCCACGCAATATATCAAATCACAGGAAGGCGAACGGATCACCAGCGCCGTCACGCTGTCTTTTGGATACGATTCCACCAACGACTCGATGTTCCCCAGCAAAGGGATCAAGGCGGGCGCCTTTGTGCAGCATGCCGGACCGCCGCTGGGCGGCACGTCCAAATTCACAAAATACGGGGGAAACATCGCCGGATATTACCCCCTTTTCCGGGATATCGTCATCGGGGCGAAAGCCCGGATCGGCTACCTGCAGAACAATGACGAAAGCGACGACAAAATTCCGATTTTCGAGCGTTATGTCCTGGGGGGCATCAATTCCATCCGCGGCTTGCGCTACGTCGGTCCGGTCAACAACAGCACCAGCGACGTGATCGGCGGCACCAGCATGATGGTCTTTAACCTGGAACTCGTTTTCCCGCTGGTCAGAAACGCGGGAATGAAAGGCGTTTTGTTCTATGACGCGGGCAATACATGGAACGGCGGTTACTACCTCAACGATTTGCGGCAAACCTGCGGCGCAGGCGTCCGCTGGTATTCGCCGATCGGTCCATTGCGCCTGGAATACGGATACATCCTGGACCGGCGCGGGCTCAACGACGAAGCCGTCGGCCGGTGGGAATTCACGATCGGAATGTTCATGTAAAAGGCAACTTGGCATTCTTCACCCTGCTGAAGAATGGATAAATCACTAATAAGGAGAGGAATCATGAAAAAAAATATCTATCGAATCATCGGCGTCACCCTGCTTTTCTTCATCTGGACGACAACCGTCAACGCGGCCGATAAGATCGGCTTTATGAATCTTCAGGAAATCATCCAGAATTCGATCGTCGGGAAAAAATCCGCGGAAGAATTCAAAAAATACTACGAGAAGAAACAGGAAGCCATCAAAGCCATGGAAAACGAGGTCAAAAAGCTCAAAGACGAGCTCGACAAACAAGGCTCGGTGATGACCCCCAGCGCGCGCAGCGACAAGGAGTCGGCCTACCAAAGAAAACTGCGGGACTATCAGTTGCTCGTCGATGACTCCAACAAAGAACTCCAAAAACGCGATCAGGAATACTCACAGAAAATGATCCCGGAAATTCTGAAAGTCGTGCGAGCCATCGGCGAACGGGAAAAATTCACGCTGATCATCGATTTGAGCACCACGCCCATGCCCTATCACGACAAATCGGCCGAGATCACCAAGAAAATCATCGAGGAATACAATCGGGCCTCCAGCGCCAAAAAATGATTTTGCCGGGTGCACTATGGAAATGACCCTCATGGAAATCGCCGCCCTTGTGGGCGGCACCCTTCACGGCGATGAAACCGTGGTGATCCAGAATCTCCGGCCGATCGACGAAGCCGGAGAACACGACCTCACTTTCCTCGCCAATATGAAGTATCTCAAGATGCTCTCCACGACGCGCGCATCGGCCGTTTTGGTCCCGCCCGACACGGCGGCCGACGGCAAAAACCTGATTGTCGTTGCGGATCCCTACGCGGCCTTCGCCAAACTTTTGGGTGTTTTTTATCCAAAAGATCACGGCAGACGAGGGATCAGCCCGGAGGCTTACATTGAAGAGGGCGCGGACGTCTCTCCCGAGGCCACCGTCTTTCCGCGCTCGTACATCAGCGCGGGCGCTAAAGTCGCCAAGGGCGCCGTCCTTTATCCAGGGGTCTTCATCGGCCGCAACGTCGCGATCGGAGAGGATTCGGTCCTCTACGCCAATGTGAGCGTGTATGCGGACTGCATCGTCGGCCGCCGGGTTATTTTGCACTCCGGCTGCGTTATCGGCGCAGACGGGTTTGGATTTGCCACGCCCGGAACGGCCAACGCAAAAGTCCCGCAGGTCGGGATCGTTCAAATCGATGACGATGTGGAACTCGGCGCCAACACCACCGTCGACCGCGCAACGATGGGAAAGACTTGGATCGGCCGCAATGTCAAAGTCGACAACCTCGTCCAGATCGCCCACAATGTCGTCATCGGCGAAAACAGCGCCATCGCCGCCCAGGTGGGTATCTCCGGCTCCACAAAAATCGGGCAAAGCGTGATGATCGGCGGGCAGGTCGGGATCGTCGGCCATATCACCATCGGCGATCGGGTGATGATCGCGGCGTCATCCGGCATTCATAAAGACATTCCAGCGGGACAAATCGGCGGTGGAACCCCGTTTCTTCCGCGCAAGGAATGGTTGAAGGTGGAGTCCGCCAAACTCAGACTTCCGGAAATGCGCGCGAAACTCGAAAACCTCGTCAAGCAGGTGGCGGAGCTTGAAGCCAAAATCAACAATACAGGTGAACGATAAATGAAAATTCATCCCACAGCGATCATCTCATCGGAGGCCAAATTGGCCGAGGGCGTGGAAGTCGGACCGTACGCCGTCATCAACGGCGACGTGACCATCGGCCGGAACACCATCATTGGACCGCATACCGTGATCGATGAACACACGGACATCGGAGAAGATTGCCGCATCTTTCAGTTCTGTTCCATCGGGGCGCCGCCGCAGGATTTGAAATACAAGGGAGAGCCGACCCGGGTGATCATCGGGCATCACAACACCATCCGTGAATTTGTGACGATCCACCGGTCCACCGCGGCCGATATCGGCACGACGATCATCGGCGATCACAACCTGATTATGGCCTACTGCCATGTCGCGCACAACTGCAAACTGGGCAATCATATCATCATGTCCAACGTGGCGACGCTGGCCGGACACATCCACGTCGAAGACTACGCGATCATCAGCGGTTTGTCCGGTGTTCACCAGTTTACAAGAATCGGCGCTCATTCGTTTATCGGCGGGGCGTCCGGCGTCACCAAAGACGTCCCCCCCTATACCCTCGCCAACGGCAACCATGCCAAATTGTTCGGTTTGAACATCGTCGGACTGCAAAGGCGCAATTTTCCGGAAAAGACGATCAAAGCGATCAAGGAAGCGTATCGGATCATCTTCCGTTCCGACTTGCTTTTGGAGGCGGCCTTGGAAAAAGCCCAAAAGGACGTGGAAAATCTACCGGAAGTGCTGCATTTCATCGACTTTATCAAATCCTCCCAAAGAGGCGTCTGCCGCTGAAAGAAATCATTATGACCGAAGAAAAAAAAATGCGTATCGGCGTCGTCGGCATCGGACATTTGGGGAGCTACCACTTACAAAAATACACCAAAATTGAAGGCTGTGAGATTGTCGCCGTTTGCGACGCTCAGCCCGAGCGGGCCCAGAAGGCCGCGAGTCTTTACGGATGCCGGGCCGTTTCGGATCACCGGGACATGATCGGCCAAGTCGATGCCGTCAGCGTCTGTGTCCCCACAGGCAGTCATTTCACCGTCGCGCGGGACTTCCTGGCGGCGGGCGTGGATGTTCTGATGGAAAAGCCGCTCTGTTCAACCCTGGAAGAAGCCGACGAGCTTCTGGCGCTCACACGAAAACGGCGACTGATTTTGCAAGTCGGCTTTATCGAGCGCTTCAATCCCGCCGTCATGGCGCTGGAAAAAGTCATCACCCGTCCCGTGTTCATCGAAGTCCACCGGCTGCATCCTTTTTTCGAGCGGGGAACCGACGTGGACGTCATTTTGGACTTGATGATCCATGACCTGGATTTGATCTTGAAATTCGTCAATGCCACGCCGGTCAGCGTCGAAGCCGTCGGGGTTCCGGTCCTGTCGGATAAAATCGACATCTCCAACGTGCGCATGACCTTCCCCACGGGCTGTATCGCCAACGTGACGGCCAGCCGCATCAGCCTCAAAACCATGCAAAAACTGCGCTTCTTCGGTCCGGAAGGCTATCACGCCGTCGATACCCGCAAACGTGAAATCCTCTCGATTGCCAAAATCACCGGTCCCGATGGGAAACAGCAAATCGTTCCGAACCAGGTCGATATCGGCAGCCATGATCCGCTGGAAGAGGAAATCCGCGCCTTTGTCCATTCGGTCCGAACGCGGACGCCCGCGGCCGTCTCCGGGGAGGAAGGACGCAAATCTTTGGCTCTTGCGCTTGATATCTTACAAAAAATGAAAACCCACGAGGATCTTCCGCTATGATTCCCATGGTTGATTTGAAAAGACAGTACATGCGTCTCAAAAACGACATCGACCGGGCGGTAAGCCAGGTGCTCGCCGATACGCAATTCATTCTGGGACCGAACGTCGGCAAATTGGAGGAAGAAATCGCCGCGTACCATGGCGCGGCTTACGCCGTCGGCTGCGCGAACGGCACGGATGCGCTGCTTTTGGCGCTCAGGGCCTGCGGGATCGAAACCGGGGATGAAATCATCACCACGCCTTTCACTTTCATCGCCACAGCGGAAGTCGCCGCGCAAATCGGTGTGCGGCCCGTGTTTGTCGATATCTGTCCGGATACCTTCAACATCGATCCGGATAAAATCGAAGCCGCCGTGACGGCGCGGACCAAGGCCGTCGTCCCCGTCCATTTGTTTGGACATCCGGCCGATATGGCGCCGATCCTGACGATCGCCCGAAAACACGGTCTGAAGATCATCGAGGATTGCGCCCAGGCTTTCGGCGCACGCTACCAAGGGCGGATCGTCGGCACGATGGGTGATATCGGCTGTTTCAGTTTCTTCCCCAGCAAAAATCTCGGCTGTTACGGCGACGGGGGCATCGTCGTCACCTCGGACGGCGATCTCGCGGCCAAAGTGAAAATGCTGCGCAACCACGGCAGCGCCGTGCGTTACTATCATTCCGAAGTCGGATACAACAGTCGCCTGGATGAAATTCAAGCGGCGATTCTGCGGGTCAAATTGTCCGAAATCGACAGTCAAAACGAAAACCGGCGTCAGCATGCCGACGCCTACCGTGCGGCCATCACCGCTCCAAACGTCACCTTGCCGATTGAGCGTCCGGGTTGCAAGCATGTTTACCATCAGTTTACGCTTCGCTGTAAAAACCGCCAGGCTATCGCGTCTGCGCTCTCCGATGCGGGAATCGCGTCCGCGGTCTATTACCCGGTCCCCCTTCACCGGCAAGATGTTTTTTTGAAGATGTTCGGTGCGCAGAAGCCGCTTCCGGTCGCCGAAGCCTGCGCAAACGACGTCATTTCGCTGCCGATGTTTCCCGAACTTACATCCGATGAAATCCGGCTGATCGCCGGTGTGATCAACCATGTCGCCTGAAGGAACCAAAACATCGCGGGCCATGAAAGCCTGCAACCGGCGATCCCCTGTGACGATGATCGTCGCCGGTGAAGCGTCCGGCGATTTGCATGGGTCCATGCTGGTGCGTGAGATGCGCGCCCTCGACCCTTCGCTGCAATTCTTCGGCATCGGCGGCAACAAAATGAAAGAAGCGGGGGTCGATCTGATCGCGTCCGCCTCCGAAATCGGCGTCGTGGGCGCCACGGAGGTTCTCACCAAGGCCGGCACCTTCCTGAGAGTCATCCGCCAAGTTTCAAAATCCTTAGACGCGTTCCGACCGGATCTCGTCATTTTAATCGACTTTCCAGATTTCAATCTGAACATTGTCGCCCGCGCCGCCAAGAAAAGGGGCGTCAAGGTGTTTTACTACATCAGCCCCCAGGTTTGGGCCTGGCGGCAGGGACGTATCGAGCAGATCAAGCGGCTGGTCGACAAAATGGCCGTCATTTTGCCGTTTGAAGTGGAGGTGTACGCTCGGCGAGGCTTCAGCGTCGATTATGTGGGGCACCCTCTGGTGGACACGGTGAAATCGACCCTCTCCAAAAGCGAGGCCCGGAAACTTTTCGGCCTGAAAGAAAACAAAACCACCATCGGTCTGCTGCCCGGCAGTCGGGACAGCGAAATTTCCAGATTGCTGCCGGAAATGATCCGGGCGGCGAAACTCATTTTGAAAAGAAGACCGGATGTCCAATATATTCTCCCTTTGGCGGACACACTGAAAGAAGAAAGCGTTCAACGCCGTATGGACGCCGCCGTGCCGGTCAAAATTGTTCCCGACCGGACGTACGATGTCATCGCCTGTTGCGACCTGGCGATTGTCACCTCCGGAACCGCCACCCTGGAAACCGGCTTGCTGGGGGTTCCGATGGTGATCATTTATAAATTGTCTCTTCTTTCCGCCTTGATCGGCCGCCTGTTCATCCGGGTGGATCACATCGGGCTTGTGAACATTATCGCCGGCAAGACCATCGTTCCGGAATTAATTCAGCTTGACGCCAAGGCCGAAAAAATCGCCGAAGAGGCGCTGGCCATCTTGACGGATGAAAAAAGAAGGACGCAAATGATCTCGGATCTTTCCGACTTGCGTTCTCGCATGGGAGAGGCGGGCGCCGCAAGAAGGGCTGCGCAAATCGCTTACGATATGATATAGATGTGATATAGGAAACGTCATCATGGAAATGTTCAAACGACTCGTTTTACTGGCCAAGCCTTATTATCTGCGCTTTATCATCGCGGCGTTTTGCATGATCATTGTCGGCGCGGCGACCGCCGCCCAGGCCAAGCTCGTCCAACCGATCTTGGACGACATCTTTATGGGGAAGAAGTACGATGCCCTGGTCTGGCTTCCCTTGGCCATCATGGGCGTATTCTTCGCCAAGGGGGCGGCCAACTACTTTCAAACGATTCTCATGAACTATATCGGGTTGCGCATTGTCGCGAACCTGCGCAACCGCCTCTATGAACAGATACAGCGACAGTCCCTTTCGTTCTTCGCCCAGCATCCGACGGGGCTTTTGATGTCGCGCGTCACCAATGACGTCAACGCGCTGCAGTCGGCGGCGTCCGAAGCCATCACCAGCCTGATCCGCGATTCCTTTTCCATCGTTTTTCTAGTGGGTTTGATTTTTTACACGGATTGGAAACTGGCCTTTCTGGCCATGATCGTTTTCCCGGCCACCATTTATCCGATCTCCCGTTTCGGGAAGATGATGCGCAAAGTGACGACATCGTCGCAGGAAACCATGGGCACGCTCAATTCCCTTCTGCAGGAAACGATCGCCGGCACGCGTATCGTCAAGGCGTTTTGCATGGAAAAATACGAAGGCCAACGCTTTGCCGCGGAGAATGAGCGGTTATTCAAACTCAGCATGAAATCCGTCACCGTCTCCGCCCTGTCACATCCCGTCATGGAGTTCCTCGGATCGATCGGCATTGCCGCCGTCATTTATTACGGGGGCTATAATGTCATGCAAGGGCACTCGACCGTCGGAACCTTCACCTCCTTTTTAGCGGCGGCGCTGTTGCTTTACGAACCGGTCAAACGCCTCACCAACGTCAACAATACCATCAACCAGGGCATCGCCGGCGCCGAGCGCGTCTTCGCCATCATCGACCGCGTTCCCGACATCCAGGAAAAGCCCGACGCGATCGAATTGCCTCCGATCCAAGGCGACATCGAGATCAAGCATGTCGATTTCGCTTACGAAACCACGTTGGTTTTAAAAGACATTCACCTGTCCATCAAGCGGGGTGAAGTGGTCGCTTTTGTCGGCATGAGCGGTGGAGGAAAAACATCGCTCGTGAACTTGATCCCGCGCTTTTACGATGTCAGCGCCGGTTGCATCACCATCGACGGCTACGACATTCGGGACGTCACGCTCCAGTCGCTCCGTCGTCAAATCGCCATCGTCACCCAGCAGACCATTTTATTCAACGACACCGTCCGCAACAATATCGCTTACGGCGATATCGAGCGCACGGAAGAAGATATCATCAGCGCCGCCCGGGCGGCCAACGCCCACGATTTCATCATGAGACTGCCGCAAGGTTATGACAGCAACATCGGCGAATTGGGAACCAAGCTCTCCGGCGGCGAGAAACAGCGCATTTCCATTGCCCGGGCGCTTCTCAAAAACGCGCCGATTCTGATTCTAGACGAGGCGACGTCGTCCCTGGATACCGAGGCGGAGATCGAAGTGCAGGAAGCGCTCGACAATCTCATGAAGGGACGCACCACGCTGGTCATCGCGCATCGACTCTCCACCATTCGGAACGCCGACCGCATCATCGCGCTGGTCAACGGACAAATCGTGGAAGAAGGCGATCACGACACCTTGATGGCGAAAAAAGGCGAATACTACCGACTGTATAATTTGCAGTTCAAAGAAGAAGGAAACGGCAATGATCGATTGGCAAAGGATTTGGCGTGAAGAAGACGCCCTGCGCCGTTTCAGTCCGTTTGGGGCGATGCTTTGGACTTTTTCCGTGTTTTATCGAATGGCGGTCTCGGCGCGAAACCGACTCTACGACCGGGGGCTTTTCAAGTCCGTCCGGCTGCCGCGCCCGGTGATCAGCGTCGGAAATCTCACGGTGGGCGGAACGGGGAAAACCCCTTTTGTCATCTGGCTGGCCCGAATGCTCAAACGCCGGGGATTTAGACCGGCCGTTCTCAGCCGCGGCTATGGCGGACAAAGCGGCGCTCCCGTCAACGTGGTCTCCGACGGACAAACGATTTTGCTTTCCGCCCGGACCGCGGGCGACGAACCTCTTCTGATCGCCCGCTCACTGCAAGACATCCCCGTGCTTACCGGCCCTTACCGGGACTGGACGGGCAAGGCGGCGATCGATCGATTTTCGGCCGACGTGCTCATTTGCGACGACGCTTTTCAACATCGACGCTTGCACCGCGATTGTGACATTCTTCTGCTCGACGCCCGCCGGCCCTTTGGGAACGGTCATTGCCTGCCGCGCGGTGAGCTGCGCGAACCGCCGCGGGGGCTTCAGCGCGCTTCTTTATTGATTTTGACCCGCGCGGATCAGATGCATCCGTCGAGTGAAGGGGTCCGTCGGATCGCCGCGCAATACGGCATCCCCGTATTTTCCTCGGCGCACCGCCTTTGCGACTTGGTTTCTCCGGCCACCGGCGACCGTTCTCCCATTCAAGTTCTTCATCAAAAAAGGATCTGCGCCTTCTGCGGCATCGCCAGACCGGATTCTTTCCAATCGCTTCTCGAGGAGGCGGGCGCTTCGATCGTTTCCTTCAACCCCTTCCCCGATCACTATGTCTTTCGCCCGGCGGATCTCGACGCGTTGAGGCGCGAGTTTATCCGTCTCAACGCCGATTTCCTCGTCACGACGGAAAAAGACGCCGCGCGCTTGACGGATGATCCCGACTTTTACCGTCTGATTTCCGTCGCCCGCCTGGACATCGTCATCGATCAGGTCCAGAGATGCGAAGATTTTATCGTCTCGCGCATGGGCGCATGATGGAAAGGGAACAGAACATGAATCAGAAACCATCCCTGAAAATCAGAATCGCCAAAATCATCGCTAGAATGGTGCCGCTTTGTTTTCGGCGCTTTGCGGCGACACGGCTTGCCGCTGTGGGTTTCCAAGCGTCGCTCAAGCACCGTCTGATCGCCTTCCACAACCTGATGAGAGCGTTTCCGGAAAAAACGACCGAAGAAATCGTCGCCATCGCCAAGGCCTCCTATCAAAGCTTTTCGCTCGTCTTTGCCGAATTCCCGGAAATCATCCATTTGAACAAAGACAATCTGGATCGCTGGGTTTCCGTGACCGGCTTGGAGCATTACGAAGCGGCGCTGCGCGAGGGCAGGGGCGTTTTGCTCATTACGGCCCATTTCGGCAATTGGGAATTCGGCTGCGCGGCGTTGGCCATTTTATCCCGCCCCCCGATCTTCATGGCGCGCGTTTTGGACAGCGATTTTCTCGAAGAAGGCTCCACCTATGTCCGATCCCTTCACGGTGTGGGCATCATCCACAAGGACAAGGCGATGCGGCCGATGTTGCGCCTGTTGAAAAACGGAGAGGCGGTCAAACTCTTGATCGATCAAAACGTCGCCGCGTACGAGGGCGTTTTCGTCAATTTCTTCGGACGTCCGGCCTGTACAACGGCGGGTGTCGCGCTCATGGCGATGCATTCGGGAGCGGCGGTGCTGCCGATTTTCACCACCCGCATGCCGGACGGACGGTATTTGACGGAAATCAAACCAAAAGTGGAAACCGTCATCACCGGCGACCGGGATCGAGACGTACAGATCAACACGCAAAACTACGCCCGAATCCTCGAGGACCACATCCGCAAATATCCGGATCAGTGGCTCTGGGTGCATCAGCGGTGGAAAACCAAACGATGCCAGATTCCCCCCAACAGGACCGACCCATCATGCTGACGGCCAAAAAAACGTTGCCGGATACCGGCATGCAAAGTATCTTGATTCGGGGGACCAATTGGATTGGCGACGCCATGATGACATTGCCCGCCTGCGCGTCCATCCGCGCGGCTTACCCGAAAGCGCACTTGGCGATTCTGGCCAAGCCGCCGGTCACCGACATCTATCGGATGTTTACACAGGCCGATGAGATCATCCCCTATGAGCGCCCAGACGACACCCCCCTTGGGGTTTTCAGGCTCGCCTGGAAGTTACGCGCCCGTAAATTCGACGCCGCCGTTTTGCTGCAAAACGCCATCGAAGCCGCCATCATCGCGCGCGCGGCGGGTATCCCGATCCGTGCGGGCTTCAACACGGACGGCCGAAGATTTCTCTTGACCCACCCGGTGCGTCGAACCCCGGATATTCTGAAAGTCCATCAAGTCGACTATTACCTCGAAATGGTCAAAGCTTTGGGGGGCGCGCGTGTCGATCGATCCCTTCATCTGGAGACGTGGATCTCTCCGATGGCCGCCCGCGATGTCCGCCAAAAATTCCTGCCGGGAGACGCGCGTCCCATCATCGGTCTGGCCCCGGGGGCCGCGTACGGACCGGCCAAGCGATGGCTCCCCGAGCGTTTCGCGGAGGCCGGTGAAAAGCTGGCGCGGGAGTTTCAAGGGCAAGTCCTTCTCTTCGGGGGTCGGGATGATCAAGAAACGGCCGAACGGGTTCGAACGTTCAGCCGGACGACCATGCTCAACCTCGCCGGCCGAAGTTCCCTGACTGAAACGGTTTATCTCTTGGCCCAGTGTCTTTTGGTGATTTCAAATGATTCCGGATTGATGCACGTCGCCGCCGCGCTCAACGTCCCGACAGTCGCCGTCTTTGGATCCACCAATCCTCAAACCACATCACCCTTGGGACTGAAAACGGCGATTGTGCGCAAAGACACACCTTGCAGCCCCTGCCTGAAAAAAGTCTGTCCAACGGATTTTCGATGCATGACGGCCGTCACGGTGGACGACGTGGTCACGGCGGCCAAACGGCTGCTTTGAGGAGGAAATCATGACCGAGAAATGTCGCGCCGTTTTTCTGGATCGAGACGGAACCCTCAACGAAGAGGTGGGATACCTCGACCGCCTGGAAAAGCTTCGCATGATTCCCGAAGCCTTTGAAGCGGTCCGCAGAATTCGCCAAAGCGGTCTGAAAGCCGTCGTCGTGAGCAATCAGGCCGGCGTCGCCAAGGGGCTTTTTTCCGAGGCTTTTGTCCGCGCCGTCCATGACAGGATTCAGGAGCTGTTTCTCGGCTATGGCGCGCGAATCGACCGGTTTTATTACTGCCCTCACCACCCCACGGAAGGCGTCGATCCTTATCGAACCATTTGTAGTT
>CAZPTW010000011.1:0-16655 GCA_964589235.1 uncultured Smithella sp.
TTCCCAAAAGCGGCCGAAATCTCTTGAGGGGCCCTGTCTTCATGCAATATTTAGTCCCCTGCTTCACGATTTCATCTATACGGCTTGATGATCGGGTCGACCTTACATGCTGTGGATACGGTTTGTCCCGCTTTTATTCCCCTTGGACTTGTGATAATGAAGCGCCATCTGCCTGAAGGCGAGGAAGACGGAAGATGCGTCTCGATGGTCGCAAAACGACAAACATTTCGTAATCATAAGAACTTTTTGCGAAGGGTCAACATGCTGAATGATGATCTCCATAACGATCCCAACCTGCCTGTGGCCTGGGCGCCTTGGTTTTCTCATGAGTATCTTTCCTATTCAGCCGTTCAAATGATCGACGGGTTGATGGCCTTGCCACCCGTTTCGGTTTCGCCCAATCCCCATTACGGAGAAAAACTCTGGCCGACAGGGCCAAAACATATCGATTTGTATAAGGAAAGTTATCAGGAACAGAAACGGTATGACCTTTTATGGGCTTTCGACCTCAAGAAACGAAACGGCGATTATGCGCATGATGTCCCCTCGGGGAAGAAAATCGAACCTTGGAAAATTGTGGTCATATACAGCACGGAACCGGATTTGTATTTGGATGACGATCTTTATTTAAGCAAGAATCAAAAAATCACCGGCGGGTCTCGCGGCTGGCGGCACATGTATTTCAAAATGTTGGGCACCTATTACGGGATGGCCCCGAAATCTTATCGAACGCTCAAGGACTTGGCGAAACTTGCATTCGACAACGGAAACGATTACTGGGGGTGGCGGTATTTATCCCGCTGTGGCCATTATCTTGCCGATTTGGGGAGCCCCTTCCACGTCAAAGCGCTTTCTGGTTTTCGCATGATCGGCAATTTCTTGGCACGGCGCAACCTTTACGAAGTTGTTTCCATCATCCATCAAAGCTTTGAAGTCTATGTTGAAAGACGGTTCCGAGAGGGATTTAAACCGTTTCGCGATGCGGTGGCTCAGGGAGCCCGTGAAGGCCAACACCTCCAAGGGGATATCGACACCCACATTCAGGACTACATCGAGCGAGCCGGGAAAAAGCACGACGCGATTTTTGATTTCTTCTACAAAAAATTCGATCCTGCGCTTTTAGCGATCTTTGATCAAAAGGAACAAGAAAGTCCGGCGGACGCCGCGTCTCAAATCAATCGACGGCTTCCGGAGGCGACCAAAATCCTCTTCAGTGAAGAAAATCTTCAAAAGCTCGAATCCCTCGACGTCATCACCGGGAATCTGCTCTTTGATGTGGGCCGGATGCTTGGGGCGCTCTTCAATGAATTTTCCGTTTACGCCTCTGCGAATCAGAACAAATGATGGGGGACGTGAGTTTCCCCTATCGTTTTGCCTGCCCCACGCGATCCCTTGCCCCTTTGAGCGCCTGGGCGAGATCGGTTATGGGGGCTGGGAGGGTGGAAACCGGTCGGCCTGTGGAGAGAGCCAAATAATAAATTTGGGCGACTTTCTCCAAAAGTTCCGCATGCAAAACGGCCTGGTCCAGGTTTTGACCGAGTGCCAAAATACCATGGTTCTGAATGATGTAGGCGTTTGCGTGGTTGGACAGTTTTGATGCCGCGTTGGCGGCCAGTTCAGGGCTTCCGGAAATGGCATAGGGGATGATTTCGACGGATTCGCCAAGAGCCAACGAGACTTCATCAAAAAGAGGGGGAATGGGCATATTCAGGATGGCGAAAACGCTGCCGTAAGTTTGGTGCGTATGAACCACGGCGTGGACATCCGGTCGGTTTCGATAAATCGCAATATGTAGTCCCGATTCAATCGATGGCTTGAAACCTTTTTTGACCTCGATCGCTTTGCCGTCGAGGCCGACGATACAAATCTCGTCTGAAGCGAGATCCTGATACCTGACGGAGGAAGGTGTAATCGCCATCGCGCTCTGACTGACTTTCATGGAAACGTTTCCCCCGGAGCCTCTGAGCGATCCAAAGAAACCGTGTTGCGAAAGCCAAAGACTTGCTTCTAAAACTTTTTTCTTTTCACTGCCGTAAAAGGCCATAAGCAAGACTCAGACATCTCCTCGGGACAAAAGGGGATCCCGATGTTGAATAAGAAAAAAATCTTTTGACGTTTCGCTCGAAGGCGGACGGCAACCAATGATCCTCTTCACCGTTCAAGGTCGTCACCGCCGAAAGCTTCCATGAGGGAAGGCATACTCCTTTTTCGTCTTGCAGTCCCCCATTCATTCCAAAAGACTTTCTTAGCGGGAAACGGCTTGGCGGGCGATGTGGGATTCGAACCCACGACCCCTGGCTTCGGAGGCCAGTACTCTATCCAACTGAGCTAATCGCCCGTGAGCTTCTACTATATCCTTTCGCAATCTTCAATGAATATCTTAACCTTCCCTTGCAGTTGCCCGGGAAATTTGTTATTTGACGCCTATGCGGCAGCCGGCGACAAAACCCATAAAAGGATTGATATGTTTCCTGGTGGTCTTTGCAATGACTGCTTGGTTTTTGACCTGTCTTGCCGCAACGGAAATTCTAAAGGTCAGGCATTGGGCGGCCCCAGACCACACGAGAATCGTTTTCGATGTCAGCGATGAACCGCTATACCAGTTTCAAATGAGAGATCACTCTCTCCTTTTGGAATTTTCCAATGCCTCTCTCCATCCCGCCCTTCCCGTAGAGAAAAGGATCGGCAAGCCAGGCATCGAAAAAATCATCTTTTCGGCGGCGGGGAATGAGACCGTCAAAATCGAAGTCGTTCTTTCCGAGTATTTGAAGGCGGATGTTTTCAAATTGAAGAAGTTCATGGACAAACCCGATCGGGTGGTCGTGGATGTGATTGTGTCTCAAACCGAGAAGGAGGACAAACCCAAAGAACCGCCGACGCCCTCGATCATCAAAAGAAAAGTCATTGTGATCGATCCCGGACACGGTGGGGACGACCCCGGCGCCGTCGGCAAGAACGGCACTTATGAAAAGCATGTGGTTTTAGCCATCTCGCGTGAAATCAAAAAGGCGATCGATAAAATACCCGGATTCCGCGCCGTCTTGACGCGCGACGGCGATTACTATGTTTCATTTAACCGGCGTCTGCAAATCGCCAGAGAAAACAATGCCAGTCTTTTCATCAGTGTTCACGCGGACGCGGCCAAAAACCGGTTGGCCCGCGGCGGGTCTGTTTATTGCCTATCCACCTCAGGGGCGAGCAGTGAAGCCGCGAGGATTCTGGCCAACAACGAAAACCTCTCCGATATCATCGGTGGGGCGCCGAGCGGCGAAGGCAACAATCAGTCCGACGAAATCATTCTGAATATGTTTCAGACCAATACGATCAATTTGTCCAAAACATTCGCCACGGGGTTGCTTGACCAACTCGGCCGTGTCCACACCCTCAAGTATCCTGTTTACCATCAAGCACCGTTTAAGGTTCTAAAGCTTTTGGATGTTCCCGCCGTCCTTTTGGAAACCGCGTATCTCTCCAATGCTCAAGAGGAACGAATGTTAAAGAAAACCAGTTTTCACAAAACGATTGCGCAAGCGGTGGCGCTGTCGGTTTCCGATTACTTCTCGGGATCGGCCGTCATGGCCTCCGCGGAGACAGACCCAAAAGATCAGGAGGTTCAACGCACAAGCACGACGGGGGAAGCAAAAGATGCGCAACCCCTCAAAACGGCGGTGTACCGGGTCAAACGAGGCGACACACTGTCTTCCATCTCAGCAAAGCATGAAACGACCCTTGCCGCGCTTTTAAAACTCAACCAAATGAAACTCAACACCCCTCTTTATGTCGGCCGCAAAATTCTTGTCCCCATCCCGGTTGAAACGGCCGCTGCAAGGCCGCTGAAACGGTATGTGGTCAAAAAGGGCGATACGTTGTATTCTCTGGCGAAAAGCAGTTCCATTTCCGTGGAGGAACTGCGACGTCTCAACAATATGTCCGCCGATGAGGCTTTGCGCCTGGGACAGAAAATCAAGTTGCCGCAGTAACCCCGATGATGGATCAAATCCGTGACCATACAGGCTCTTTTTCAAAAGCCGGCTGGATGGTTCTGGTGAACTCCGCATCGCTTTTGTGGATGGGGCCTGTGAAGTTTGACCGACAGATGGACGGATGTCGGCGCCGACCAAAAAACTTTTTCATATCCGGGAATATTGTGCCTTACAGGACGTCTCCCCTTTTGAAAGAGAGAAAAAGCCCCCCTCTTTCCCGATTCGCCCATCGGCATCTGGATTCCCGAGCGTTCCCCATCCCTCCAGAGCCTCTCGAGCATATTCATTGAAAAAAACGCGGATTTTTCAAATGGGGCGTCTGTTTTCTTTTTGAGAGGCAAAGGCCAGCATATCCTTGAGTGAGATGTCCGGATGATGGTAACGGACTTTGTTTTTGGTATTCCTCCCCGCCTGAATCGCCTCCTCGGGACACCACTGGATACAAGCAAAACATTGCTCGCAGCGATGAAGCCAAGCAGGCTTCCCCCCGGATAAAACGATATTCTGGGCTGGACACACGTTCGCGCAGATACCGCAGGCGTTGCATTTTTCATCCGCGAAAAAGGATTTGTCCATTTGGCCGATACGCGGATAAGATTTCCGATAGACCCATGAAAAAAGCGGATTTTGCCAAAATGGTCCTTTCTCAGGCGGCAGAACTTTTTTTTCAAGAATGATGGGAGCTATCCTTTCGAGCTTGTTTGTCGCGGCGATGAATTTTTTTTGTTGTTTTTCTTTTGTTATAGCGCCCCGCCAGACAATATAATTGCTCGGCAGTTCGAGAGAAAACCCCGAAGAGAGAGGAAGATGCCTCTGATGAAGTAATTTTTTCAGTTGAAGCAAGGTTTCCGCGACTTGGCCGGCATTGACGGCAACGGCAAAGACATATGATTTGGGGTCGGCCTCCAAGCGCGAGACAAACTGGACCACTGGCGGCGGCACCCCCCAGATGTGAACGGGGAAAACCAATCCGATACCCTCGGTATCGACGTGAACAGGTCCGTTCTTATAACGATGGATGGCGATAGGCTCCTCTGCGTTCAAAAGGAGGCCTAGCTTTCGCGCGACCCAAAGGGAATTGCCCGTCCCTGTGTAAAAGAAAATCGAATGAGCCATCACGGAGCCGATTTCAAAGCCCGTTCATAGGCCGCTTCTGAAAATCCATAAATGTGGGTTCGGTGGATGACGGCAAATGGGACATCTTTATTATCATCGAATTCTTTTCGTTTCATTTCGGCGTCTTTATCCGAATCCATGTTATATTCAACAAATCTTGCATTTTTGGAATTGAGATAATCTTTGGCCTTGTCACAATCCGGGCAATTCTCCTTGGTAAAAATGAGGATGTTGATGTTTTTTCCTTTAGCGTTTGCATCCGTTTCTTTGACGTCGGTTTGGCGTGGGCTGTCCTCTTTGTAAACTTTGGCCTTCTTGCCTTGAGGAGGCGGATAATCAGCGATATGCGTGACTCCCTCATCATCTTGCCAGCTATAAAAATCGGCATTCGCCACGGCTGTAAAACCAATGAGCAAAATGACCAGGAAAGAGGAAAAGGCTTTCTTCATGGGCGAATCTCCTTAAAATTTCAACGTCTGATAGGCATTTCAGGGTAGTTCAAATCGAATTCCTGCCAGGTTTCCCGGCTTCCTGTGGAATAGTAGATGAAAGGATGCAGAACAATTTTAATTTTTCTGACGTTTTCAGGAATGTGCTTGAAGATGAGCTCCATCGTACTGGAGGTTTGCGGTTGAAGCTCGATGCCCCGCCCTCGCCGGTCGATGTCGATCATGAGCTTTTTCTCAGAGCCCTGCCAAACGTAAGCGTGGGTTGTATAATAGTATTTGCCCGATTCGTCGTAGAGTCTCGATTTGGGCCAGTTTCCGAATCGGTCGTCATAAAAGGCGACTTTACGCGGGTCCTTGTCCAAATTGACCACTTCCACCAAGACGCGGATCCCTTCGCCCGTCAGCGTGACGCTGCGCAATTCAAAGGAACACCCCAGAGCGTCTTTGACCGCCAAAGGACGATAGGCGCGTTTGAAGGGGGGGACCGGTTTGGCCATGGCAAGGGGTTGTCCGGCCGGTGGTTCCGTCACTTTCGGTTTCGGCGAGGGGGGAGCGGGCGCCGCCTTTTGGACATCGTCCGTGGGTTCAGGTTGGTGTCTCACCGGTTGGGAGGCAACGGGCTTGGGCGTATCTTCCGACGCCGGTTGTTCTTCGAGGACCGTCCGGACCCTAAATGCCATTTTGACGCGGACACTGTCGCCTTCGTTGATGAACGAGATCAACCGAATGGCCGTGATTCGCGCTTCCGTGATGGACTGTGTTGTGGTTTCCGATGTCACACGAAAATTCGTCACTTCGGTGGCGGAGGAGGAATGCTGCGTTTTGGCATCGTTTTTGACTTCAGCGAGCTTGTCGAGGATGACTTCGGCCGATGCCTCGGCGGGCGACTGCGATCCCTTGGTGGCCGCCAAGGCGGATTTGATGATGATCGATTCATGAACGCGCTTTTTTTCCTGCAAAATTCGCTGAGATTCCGCAAAGGCCGCTTCCGCCTGATCTTTCTTTTCGCGGACACTGGAGAGGTCCAAACTGAGTTTATAGTAGCTTTCTTCCTTGCGTTTGAGCTGGATTTTTTGAGCCTCCTTTTCCGTTTTGGCCTCCTGAATTTTCTTCTGGAGCGTGAGAATTCTATCCTGGAAAGATTTCACTTGCTCGTTCAAGCCGTCTTCCGCCTGGGCGTTGGCCTGCTGTGTCGAGACGATGCTCTTGTAGGCGCGATCCAGCTCGTACTTGTCGGGAGAATAACCGTTCGCCTTGAGGAATCCATCCAGATCCGACCTGGATTTGACTAAAACGGCTTTGAAATCCGCGCTGGCTTCCGACTTGACCTTTCCGGCTTTGTTGTCTTGGAAGGGGTACAATTCGTATCGCTTGAGACGCAGGTAAGATGTCCCTTTGCTGGTGGTTTCCAGAGGGATACGGATAGGGTCTTCATTGTTCCATTTCGCCGTTCCTTCTTCCGTGGCGCGAATGAAATCAATGGTGGTAATGTTGTTGATGACTTTTGTAAACGATTGGATGTAGGTGCCCATATGGCTGGCGATAAGCGGCGCGGAGGCCCGATCGGCCTTGCCCTCCAAGGTATGCGTACTGTCCCTGAACCCGCGGGTGTAAATGACGCCGACTAAAATCTCGCCTTGCTTCTCCGTTTGCAGCCAGCGTTTGAGGGAGTCTTGCTGGGTCTTGATGTCCTGTTCGTACCGCGCGATCTGGCCGTCCAGATTCTCAATGGTGGCACGGATGTTTTTAATGCCTTTGGCCGACTCGTCTAAATCGGCGGACACCATTTGGAATTGCGTCGTCAGATCATCACGCTTCTTTTTGGACCGCACGAATTCTTTGTTGGCTGAAATGATCGCGGCTTTGTACTCGGCATCCTCCTTTTCCTTTTCATCTTCGACCTGTTTGAGGTTGACACGCTCTTCCTGGGCCGTGGAGAAGGATTCACGGCTCTCCACTTCCGACCGGATGATTTCACGCACCGTGTCGCGGGAATCGGAAGAAAGAGACACCCAGCGCAGAAATTCCTGCTGTGGCGGTTTGGCCTGCGATTTGGCGGATGGTTTCGTCGCGGCGCAAACCGTGGAGACCAAAGCAACGATGAGTACGAAAACCAAAAGAATATTGATTTTGTGTTTCGTCATAGGGCTTTCGTTATGCTCCATTTCAATAATGATCATCGGCTCCTATTTTGCGTAATTTAACTTAAAGAATGTGGGGATGTCAATTCTTTTCGAGGGGTTGAGTCATCTCATTTCCCAGACGGCGGCATTGACCGACACGAAAGAAAATCAGCAGTTGATTTTTTTTATCAACGGGTTATCTTAAGTCCGATGGTTTCCTTTTCGTCGATGGCGTCTGAGGATCCCTGTTTTCGTGGGGAAAAAGTATGTTTGGACGTTCCGTAAAACTCTTTAAAATATTCGGTTTTGAAATCAAAGCGGATTTAAGCTGGATGGTCTTGGCCTTCCTCATCGCTTGGTCGCTTGCGGTCGGTTGGTTTCCGGAGTTTTACAGCCATTTGTCGCCATTTTCTTACTGGGGGATGGGGGCGGCTGGCGCCGTTGGATTTTTTTTATCGATCATTGTGCATGAATTGACGCATTCTCTGATGGCCAGACTCTACGGCGTGTTCATCCGGAGCATTACTCTCTTTGTCTTTGGGGGTGTCTCTCAAATGGAAGACGATCCGCCGTCTTATGCGGCGGATTTCTGGATGGCCATTGTCGGCCCCCTCTCCAACGCCGTTTTAAGTGGACTCCTCTTTGTGACGTTGGAATGGGGGCGTGAAAGCGGCTGGTCGGTGGCGGTGACGGGGGTGCTTGCCTATTTGGCTTGGTTAAATCTGATCCTCGCGCTCTTCAATTTGGCCCCGGCCTTTCCGCTCGACGGGGGTCGAATCCTTCGATCGATACTCTGGCGTTTGAAAGCCGATTTCGAATGGGCCACGTCCGTCGCTGTGAAAGTCGGCGCCGCGTTTGGAGGGTTGCTCCTCATTGCGGGGGCTTTTTTCGCGGCGACAGGCAGCCTGTTGGGCGGCCTTTGGTGGGGGGTGGTGGGCTTCTTCGTCTGGGTGGCCGCTTGGGGGTCTGATCGTCAGCTGCAAGTGCGGAACTTGATCCACCGTTTAAAAGTCAAAGACATCATGACGAAAGATCCGGTGGTCGTTCCCCGTTCCATGACCCTGAAAGATTTCTTCTATGAACGGGTCTATCAGGATTACTATCAGCTTTATCCGGTCGTTTCCTTCGGGAAATTTGCCGGATGTGTCACGGTCGCCGACGCATCGCGGGTACCGAAAGACGATTGGAACAACTTGACGGTGGGAGCCGTGACGGTTCCGTGTTCTCCCGAGACGGCCATTCTTTCTGAAAAGAGCGTGGCCAAGGCCTTGTCGGTTATGCAGAGAACGGGAAACGAACGTCTCTTGGTGCTCGAGGGGGATGAACTCGCCGGCGTGATCACGCTCGACGCAATTTTAAAACGGATGGCTTCGAAAGAGGCGATAAAAGGGAATGACCCCATGGCGGATCAGCCGGAGGCCGACGGACAGGGACACTAGGTCTCAGGCAAAGAAGGACATGTCCAGAGCGTCTTTCTTTTTTCCCACAACGGTTCGGTCGTTTTGCCTTTTCTCTTTGAAACGCTCCTTGGGTTTCGATTTTTTTATTTGGAAAACCTCAAACGTTATGTCATAGTGATACCGATAAACTGAATTCTCACTTCCAACCAAACCGACGAGGAGCGATCCGATGAACAAATCGTATATCCTATCTCTCGATCAAGGGACAACCAGTTCCCGCGCGATTTTGTACAATGCCGACGGGCAGGTCGTCAAAATCGCGCAAAAGGAGTTTACGCAAATTTATCCCAAAGCCGGATGGGTGGAGCATGACCCGATGGAAATTTGGGGATCGCAAAGCGGTGTGGTCAGCGAACTTCTGGCGACGACGGGAATCGCGGCGGAGGAAATCGCCGCCATCGGCATCACCAATCAGCGTGAAACCACCATTGTTTGGGAGCGGAAATCCGGCAAGCCCGTTTACAACGCCATTGTCTGGCAGTGCCGCAGAACATCGGCGATGTGTGATGACCTCAAAGCGGAAGGTTTTGAACCGTACATTCGTGAAAACACGGGGCTTGTCCTTGATGCCTATTTTTCAGGAACCAAAGTCAAATGGATTCTCGACAACGTCGACGGTGCCAGAGCGAAAGCCGAAAATGGCGAATTGCTTTTCGGCAATGTCGACACCTGGCTGATCTGGAACCTCACGCGCGGCAGAGTGCATGTCACAGATTACTCCAACGCCTCTCGGACCATGCTCTTCAATATTAAAACGCTCAGATGGGATGAGACGATTTTGCGCAAACTCGACATTCCCGTCTCCATGCTCCCGGAGGTCAGGCCGTCTTCGACCATCTACGGCATGACCGACACAAAGGCGCTCGGCGCGGAAATCCCCATCGCCGGGGACGCAGGCGACCAGCAGGCCGCCCTTTTCGGTCAGGCTTGTTTTACGCCCGGTATGGTCAAAAACACATACGGAACAGGTTGTTTCATGCTCATGAACACGGGAGAAGCACCGGCGCATTCGCAAAAGGGTCTGTTGACGACCATCGCCTGGGGGGTGGCGGATAAAGTGCAATACGCGCTGGAAGGAAGCATCTTTGTGGCCGGCGCGGCGATCCAATGGCTTCGAGACAGCCTCAGAGTCGTCTATGATGCCTCCGACAGCGAATACTTCGCAACGAAGGTCCCCGATTCTCAAGGGGTGTATGTGGTTCCCGCCTTTACGGGACTGGGAGCGCCTTACTGGGATATGTACGCGCGCGGCGCGATCCTGGGACTCACCCGCGGAACGACGAGAAACCATATCATCCGGGCCACGTTGGAATCCATCGCCTATCAAACGCGTGATGTTCTGGAATTGATGCGCTCTGAGTGCGGGATCGATTTACGAGAGCTCAGGGTCGACGGAGGCGCGTGCGCCAATAATTTTCTGATGCAATTTCAAGCCGATATTCTAGGAGTCCCGGTGGAGCGCCCGGAGGTGATCGAAACCACGGCGCTCGGCGCGGCGTATTTGGCGGGATTGGCGGTCGGATTTTGGAAGAATCAGGACGCCGTCGCCGAAAAGCGTAAAGTCAACCGAAAATTCGCGCCATCCATGGAGGAAGGCAGGCGTCAGGCCCTTTATGCCAAGTGGAAGAAGGCGGTGGAGCGGGCGAAGGCGTGGGAGGAGGAGTGACCCGGCGGCAAGCGGGTAGGCCGTAACCTTGAGGGGGCATTCGAATGATCAAAACGGACGTCATCATTATCGGCGGCGGGGCCACCGGCTGCGGGATTGCGAGGGATCTCGCGCTGCGGGGTATTCCACATTGCCTGATCGAAAAGGGGGATTTTGCCGCGGGAGCGACCGGAGCCTGTCATGGACTTTTACACAGCGGCGCCCGTTACGCGGTGTCCGATCCCGTCGCGGCTAAGGAATGCTACGATGAAAACTTGATTCTCCGGCGCATCGGATGGAAGTGCGTGGAGCAAACGGGGGGGCTTTTTGTGCGGCTGCCCGGCGACTCCAAACGCTATCGGGAGCGTTTTTTGAGAAGCTGTGACGAAATCGGCATCCCCACGGAAATGCTGTCCGCGACCAAAGCGCTCGAACTGGTGCCGAATCTCAATCCGGAGCTGGAAGAGGCCATCCGGGTTCCCGATTGCTCCATCGACCCTTTCCGTCTGTGTCTGCTCAATATCCGCACGTCACAGATGCATGACAACATCATCTTCACCCGGCACAAAGTCATCGATTTTGTGAAGTCCCATGGGCGCGTGGTCGGCGTGAAAGCCATGGATGCCTCCACCGGCGAAGTCCGCGAGATCCACGGCAACGTCATCGTCAATGCCTCGGGCGCCTGGGCCGACTTGGTCGCGAAGCTTGCCGGCTGCGAGGTGCCGCTTACCTTGTCCAAAGGGTCTCTCGTGATTACCAATCATCGATTGACGGACATCGTCCTCAATCGCTTGCGGCCCGCGTCCGACGGTGACATTATCGTTCCCAACGAAGCCGTCTGCCTGGCCGGCACGACGTCGCTGACCGTGGACGACCCGGACGTCATCCCCATCCAATCGGCCGAGGTGGATACCATCATCCGTGAGGCGGGAACGATGGTGCCCCATTTCAAGTCGACACGCATCATTCGGGCGTTTTCGGGCGTCCGTCCGCTTTTGAAATCTCAGAAACAGGACAGCCGCGAGATTTCCAGAGGATTTCAAATCATCAACCACGAAAACGGCATGTTCAGCATTGTCGGCGGAAAGCTTACGACATTCCGTCTGATGGCGGAAAAGATGGTCGATACCATCATGACGGTTTTCAATTTGAAAAGGGACTGTGAGACAGCGGATAAACCACTCGACGGCCAGGAAGAGTTAAGCGGCTATCCGCTTTCCAAACGTTTGGGGGATATGGACGACATTCTTTGTGAGTGCGAACTTGTCGGGCGAAAAGATGTAGAACGGATCATCGATCAGACAGGGACGCGGAATGTGGGAGATATTTCTCATCGCACGCGTTTGGGCATGGGCCCCTGCCAGGGCGGGTTCTGCACCTTCCGAGCCATCGGGGTCATGCATGAAATGAATATGCTGACGGCGCGACAGTCCGTTTCCTCCCAGCAGGATTTTCTCCAACGACGGTTTCGAGGCATCCGCTATGCCTTATGGGGGGACCAATTGCGGGAGGAACAGCTCGTCGAGTATATCTATCGAGGAATTCTGGCGATGGAGAAAAGCCCGTGAGCGTGACCGAATATGACATCATTGTCATCGGCGCCGGGGTCGCAGGCTTGACGGCTGGCGCAAGACTCGCCGCGTCCGGTTTGAAAGTGGCGCTCGTGACGACGGGGGAACCGACGGCCTGTCTTTCCACCGGATGCATCGATGTGTGTTCCCTCGCCGGCAGCCCTCTGCAGGGCATCGAAAGGCTCCCCCCCGAACATCCTTTTCATCTTGTGCCCCAGGAAATGATTCGCCTGGCGCTTGCCGATTTTCAGGAACACATGGCCGACCCGGCTTTGCCTTACACGGGAACGCCGGATCATAACCGCCGAGTGCTTTCCGCGATCGGCACTTTTAAAACCACTTGTCTTACCCCTTCGACGATGAAATCGTCCGCCCAGTGCGAAGACGAAAAAATTCACATCGTCACGTTTGCGGGGCTGAAGGATTTTTATCCCAGTTACATTACCTCCCGCCTGCCGCACGCGTCTTTTTCAACGTATGACGCGGGCGCGACAACCACCATGGGCATTGCCGCCAACTTTGAAGACGAGGACTTTCTTGAAGCGTTTATTCTCTGGTTGGAACAGCTCTGTATTCGGGAGGATAAAATCGCCTTTCCCGCGGTTTTGGGGCTTGAATCTTCAGCGGAAATCGTTCGAAAGATTGAATATCGACTGGAACGGCCTGTTTTCGAGATCCCCACCATCCCACCTTCCATGCCCGGCCGACGGCTCTTCAATGCGTTGAAGGACCGCTTCCGACGAAAGGGAGGGGTGATCTACTGGGGATGGCCGGTGATCGGCGCGGAAAAAGCCGGACGGCAAATCGAGGCGGTGATGGCCGAATCGCGGGGCCGGCCCATCAGCCTCAACGCGAAAGCCTTTATCCTCGCCACCGGCTCATTTGTCGGCGGCGGCCTCTATGCCGGACGGGACCGCATTATCGAGAAAGTGTTCGATTTGCCTGTGTATACGCCCGGGCCATGGGAAGATTGGTATGAACAGGATTATTTCTCTCCCGACCATGGGATCGCCAAAGCGGGTGTGCCGATTGATTCGTCTTTCCGGCCGGTGTCTAGCCCCTGGGACAATGTCTTTGTCTGCGGCGCCGTCGTGGCTCATCTGAACGCTTTAAAAAACGGCTGCGGCCACGGTTTCGCCCTGGCGTCTGCGTATGCGGCGGCTTCGTCGTGTCTGGAGTATGTCCGATGAACTACGAACATTGCATCCGTTGCACGATTTGCGTGGAAAACTGTCCCGTTTATCGCGTCAACCCCGCCTTCCCCGGTCCCAAACAAGCCGGACCCGACGCGCAACGCTTCCGCAGCGGCCGAGAAAAAACCGTTGATGAATGGGTGATGTTGTGCAGCCAGTGTAAGCGCTGCGACATGGCCTGTCCCTGCGGCGTCGAACCCGCGCAGATCATCCTCCGGGCGCAGCAGCGCTACGGCATGGAACACCCGAGGACCGCCGCGCATTTGCTTTTCGCCAATAATTATTATCTATCCACGCTCGGATCCATCACGGCGCCGATCGCCAATAAAATCGCCGCGACAAAAATCGGCAAAAAAATTTTCCGCCGCCTGGGGATCGCCACCTACCTCCCCTTTCCGAAGTTCAGTTTCAAGACGTTGAGGTGGGAGAAAAAAGTCCGCAGCCGATCGGCCCGAAAAGTCGCTTTTTTCCACGGGTGCTTCATCAATTTTTACCGTCCCGATATCGGCCGGAAAATCGTGCGCATGCTGCAGTCCTTTTCCGTCGATGTGGTTTTGCCCCCCCAATGGTGTTGCGGTCTGCCGGCGCTGGGCAACGGAAATCTGGCGTTGGCCAAATCTTTCGCCCGCAGAAACGTCGCATCGCTTTCCAATTATATCGATGCGGGCTACGATGTCGTTTACACATGCACTTCCTGCGGTCTTTGTCTGTTGCACGATTATCAAGGCATCATGGACATTCCGGAGGCGAAAAAAATCGCCGAAAACAGCTACGATTTGCATGAATACGTCCTCCAGCTCATCGATGAAAAAGCCGTTCAACCCGTTTTTCAAGCCATCCGGAGAAAACTCGCTTATCATATCCCCTGTCATCTGCGGGCGCTCAGAATCGGATACCCGGCAGCGAATCTGATGAAATTGATTCCGGAACTCGAGTGCAGAATTCTCGATGACGTCTGCTGCGGTCTCAATGGCAGTTATGGTTTCAAGATGATCAATGAAGCCACGGCGGTTCAATTGGGCAGACGAGCCGTATCGCTGATCAAAAAAACCGGCGCGGACGGGATTGTGGCCGATTGTGGATCCTGCCGGATGCAACTGGGCGGGCTGTCCGGGCTTACGGCCTACGATCCGGTCGAGATTCTTTGCGAATCGCTGGGTATTTCCACGAAAGAATAATCTGTTTTACGCAGGGTCACCCGATGAACCGGCTTGAAACGCTCAATTCCAGAAGAATCGGCAAACCAACCGAGCGGCCGAAAAGGCGGCAAGACCCAAAATCAAAAGCCCGAACGATCCGCAAGCCTCCAAGAGGTAAGCCACCCCGATGACGGGGATGATCGCGACGCGGGTGACGGCCCGTGCCGGCTCGGATTGGCGGATTTGATTTGCCAGAGACGGGCTGTACTCATAATAGAGACGGACCAAGACGCGGCCCGCGGAATGAGCCAGCAGGAAGCGGTCGCGAAACACGCGCAAGACACGGACATGATCTTCCAGATAAGAGCCATAAGCGGCCGTGGCGATGAAACATCCGCCCCCGCCCCCTGGGTCTCCTGTGGGTTGGGTGTTTCCCGACGTCGATGAGTCGTCAATGGGAATGGAAAGGGTTGCGCTGTTATTGCTGAGGTCCTTGTCATAAATGGATGTGGTGACAAAAACCGTGATGCTTAGGGTTTGGACTGAAACGGGGGTCAGTGTCATTTCGACCGTCGCGGAGAACCCTGCATGGATTCGACCTAAGTGACAGGTTGTCGTGACGCCGCCGCTGCACGCCCCTTGACTGGGGATGGCCGATGAAACCATCACGCCGGACGGGAGCAGACCGGTCACGGTCACCTCATCGGCCGGTCCCGGGCCGTTGCTGTCGACCCTCACGGTATAAGTCAAAGATTGGCCGACCTCGACCGATGTCGCGGAAGCGGTCAGACTGACGCCGGCATCAGCGGCGATGGCCGCCGATGCGTCGGCGATCCCGGCGCCGCAAGTCAATGTCGTGCAATCCGATCCTGTTCCTACCGGAAATGCGCGGGCGGATGATTGGATACGTGCGAGGACTTGACCGGGAGAAAAGGATGGGTTCAGCGCCAGAACCAACGAGGCGATTCCCGAGACGTGGGGAACGGCCATGCTGGTTCCCATGTAAGCGGCGTAGGTGTCCCCAAGAGGACCGGAAACGGGCGATGTCGTGCCGGTGTTGAGGGTCGACAAAATCCCTCCGGACATGTCTCCCCCGGGAGCGGCGATTTTAACGATCGAGCCGGAGTTGCTGTACGAGGCAAGACCACCCGCGCGGTTGAGCGCGGCGACACTGATGACGCCGGCGCAGTTGGCTGGAGTGAAGGTTGACGCGTCCGCGCTGTCATTGCCTGCCGCCGCGATGACGACGGCCCCCTTCGCGGTGACGTCCGAGACGGCTTTTTGCATGAAGTAGCCGCAGGAATGCGCGTTCCCTAGGCTCAAATTCAAGATCTTCGCGGGGGTGGGATTGGCTGAAACGCCATAGACGGAAAGGCCCGCCGCCCACCGCATCCCGTCGATCAGATCGGATGTGTAGCCGCCGCATTTGCCTAAGACACGCACGGGAAGAATTTTGGCCGACCAGTCAATGCCGGCAACGCCGGTGTTGTTGTTGGTCAGGGCGCCTATGGTGCCCGCGACATGAGTGCCATGCCAACTGCTTGTGGCGACCTCGCACCCGTAAAACGCGCTGTTTTCATCGTTGCTTTCCTCGAAGGTGACCCAGTCCCCGGGATCCGCAGGGTCCGAATCCCTGCCGTCCCCGTCGTTTGCTTTGTTTAAATCTTCAATGAAGTCGTATCCCGCCACCAGGCGTCCGGCTAGGTCGGCATGAGGAACGATCCCTGTGTCGAGGACGGCGACGACTGTCGAGGAGGATCCGGTGGTGAGATCCCAGGCCGAAGGCAGGTTGATACCGGCCGGTTCCATCACGTTTACGTGATAGTGCCATTGCAGCCAATAATTAAGGATCGTTGGGAACGGACAGAGCAAACATTTTGACATCGGGTTCCGCATGGGCGACATATTTGTTGTTTTTCAAATTCCGGGCGATCTGTTGGGCTTCGTCCAAGGTCATGGACCGGGGCAGCCTCAAG
>CAZPTW010000012.1:0-16347 GCA_964589235.1 uncultured Smithella sp.
CCGATGCCAGATTCTGGTAAACCATCTGATCTTTCGCACCGAGCTTGACCGCTTTTTCGTAATTTTCAGCCGACTTGGCATACTGTTTCATCTCGCCATAGGCAAAGCCCAAGCTTTCAAAAACGGCCTGTCTTTTCGGATATCTCTTCGACAACTTTTCGTAATAGACAACCGCCTGGTCATACTTTTTGCTTTTCAACGTCAAAACAGCCAAACGTTCAAGCGCTTCATCGTCGGCAGGGTTGATCTTTAAGACATGCTCGTATTCTCGAATGGCATCATCCATTCTTTTTCTTTTTTCATAAGCCGCCGCCAGGTTAAATCGGATCACCGGTTCGGACGGCATCCATTGCACGGCTTTTTGTAAACAGGTCATTTCTTCTTTTTCGTTGCCCAAACCGGCATATGCGCTTGCCAAATTGGCATAGGCCGCAGCGTCCTTTGGGTTCAATTTGATGATCTGAAGATAATACTTTGCCGCTTCTCCGAAGTTTTTTTTGCGGAGGTGACTGTCGCCCAACGCTCGAAGCGCCGGGATCGAATTTTTGGAATGCGCGGCGACATCCCGGTAATGCTCCATGGCCGCCTCCGTTTTTCCGGACCTTTCCAAGGAATCCGCCAGCATAAAACGAAGCTCGGAATTCCCGGGATCCAATTGAACCGCTTTTCGATAGTTTTCAGCCGCCTTATCCCACATTTTTTTGTTGCTGTAAGCCAGACCCAGCATGGATAGAGCTTCTGCGTCTTGAGGCTGCAGCCTCAAATAACCGGACAAATGTTCTATGGCGTTGAGGATCTGGCCGGTTTGAAGATATAAACGCGCCAATTCTTTCATGGTCGCGGTATCGTCCGGCTTGAGACGAAGGATGTCTTCATAGAGCCTCGCGGCTTCTGCCAGCTTATTTTGTTTGAGATAAATGCCTGCCAGGATCTTGCGAATCCCGACGTCCGATGGGTTTTCGGAAATCGCTTTTTTCAAATAACCGATTTGTGCGTCGACGTTTGGAGAATCCTTGGCAAATCTGAGCCAATCCTGTGCGGTGATCTTAACTTGGATCGGGACATCCGCTATTTTTTCATTTTTGTAAAAAACAGCGATTCTGTACAGAGTCGCCGATGACTCGACTTGAGCGATCCGGTCGCTTTGCATAACCTCATTTACAAAATCGATACCGCGAAACATTTTTCCAATGATATTATCTTTTGCTTGCACCCCTTCCATCAATACGCTTGTATGCTTCTCTTGGATGTCGTCACTGCCGACGGATTTGACGACAAATTCATCCCGGTAAGAGATTTCGAAGGTTTCATTCGCCTCAATCTTCATAGTTTTACCGTTTTTTTCTATGCTCAGATAATAGAACCGAGGTTTGCTGTTGAGCACGTAATATGAAAAAGTGTTGACGGCTCGAAGCGGTATTTGAACGATCGGCGAGGTCGGCTTCTGCAAAACCAGAACGATCACTGCCGCTGCAATCGCGGCAATGGCGACCAGGATCACGCCGCCGGCTGCGCCCCTGACGTCCGGATGCATGATTTTACGCCTGAGATTTTTTGTCATCTCTTAGCCTCTCGGATGATATTTGTGATGGATCTCTTTTAATCGGTCTTTCGTCACATGGGTGTAAATCTGTGTGGTCGAAATATCGGAATGTCCCAGCATCATCTGCACTGCGCGCAAGTCCGCTCCCCCCTCTAAGAGATGGGTGGCGAATGAATGACGAAAAGTATGGGGATGAACCGATTTTTGCAAACCCGCTTTTTGAGCGTAATGGATGATGATTTTCCACAAACCTTGACGCGTGAAAGGACGACCGAACCGATTTAAAAAAAGAACGTCTGTCTTTTGAACTTTGATCAATTTGGGCCGGGCTTCATCGACATAGCGCCTAACCGCGTCATAGGCCGCTTGCCCCATGGGAATGACACGTTCTTTTCCGCCTTTTCCCAAAACGAGGAGAAAGCCGACTTGCCAATTGATACTGTTCATTTTCAAACCGCTGAGCTCCGACACGCGAAGACCCGTGGCATAAAGAAGTTCCAACATCGCCTTGTCCCGCATCGCCGCAGGCGAATCCCCATCGGGCTGGCGTAAGATAAGATTCATTTCGTCTTTGCTCAACGTATCCGGCAGACGCATCCATACTTTGGCCAATTCAATATTGACAAGCGGCGATTCTTCCAAGACTTTTTCACGCAATAGAAATTTATAGAACCCTCTCAGAGCGGCAAGCGCACGATTCATGGAATTCGCCGATAATCCATTGCCCCGAATCTGTAACAAAAAATCGACAACCCCCTGTGGCGACACCTGACGGAGATCCGTGACGCCTATTGCGTCAAGATAATCGATATAACGAGTGATGTCGCGCCGGTAGGATTCCAGAGTATTTTCCGCAGCGCCTTTCTCAATTAAAAGGTAACTCTCATATCGGATCAACCATTCCCGCATAATGGGCTTTTACGAAAATCGGCGGCTTCTGTAAAGTTTTTTTGTTGACAGAACATATCAAAAAGAGCACATTGTGCCGGCTTTGAAATCGATGCGTACCACGACATCACGCATCCCCAACCTTCCTGGGCGATCAGACTTTTTTAACAGAAAATTTTCGGAGGGGAAACATGAAAAGAATCGTCATTGCCTGCGATCATGGCGCTGTGGAATTGAAAAATGAGATTGTCGCGTTTTTAAAAAAAAAGAACTTCGACGTTAACGACTTGGGAACCGATGGAAGTACCCCTGTGGATTATCCCGACATGGCCTTAGCTGCCTGCAACGAATATAAAAAAGGCGGCTATGACTTTGGCATCGTTCTGTGCGGCACCGGCATTGGAATCTCCATTGCCGCCAACAAGGTCAAAGGCATTCGTTGCGCCTTGATTGGAGATCTGTTCAGCGCTCAAATGGCAAAAGAGCACAATAATGCCAACTTCATCGCTTTTGGTGGAAGGATCAAGTACGCTGTCCCGGTTCCCCGAATGATTGAAAAATTCATCAGATCAAGCTTCGCAGGGGAACGTCATGAAAGACGAATCGCCAAAATGATGGCCATTGAGAACACATAAATTCCGCGTCAGAAGATCTCATGGAAATCGCGATCACCAACCGAGATGCCCTAGATATACCTAAACCATCGCTGGAATGGCGAGAAAAGCGTCTTCGAACGGGTCGAGTTCCGACGCGCTCTTGCTGACATTAATGCCGTTATTGCGCAAGTAAATGGCGCAATCGGCATCCAGTTTGGAGATATGGTCACGAATCCATTCCTTCAAAAAAACAAAAATTTTGAATCCCAGATCGCGATCACCCCTCTCGTAATCCAACAGGAATTCCTCGACAGTTTTCATAAACTGTTGATGCGACTTTGCATGCTCCATGAACGCGGGATAATTCGTCTGCATCATCAGAATATTTTCATCATGAAACGTCTGAGTCATGTACACGATCAACTCTCTGATCACCGGCAAATAATTTCCCGTTCCCGATCCGCGAATTTCCATATGTTTTTTATAAATATCCATGATTTTTTTATTCTGGTCGGAAAACATCTCCAGTTTTTCTTTGCAATTCGGACTCGAAGCCGTGCCGTCTGAAGTATACATACCACCCTCTCTGATAAATTTTTTCTGTAAGCTCCTCAAGACGTCCGTCCATGCAAATTAAATCCTAACGATCTTCAATGATGAAAGTCATCCATTCCTTTATTTTTTCCAATCCCTGAAACGGATTTAATTTCGTCTCTTTCTCCATGACTCGCGGAACGATCTTCTTGGTTCCACGAGTCATATAGCCAATAATTCACACTGAATTGGATCCTGCATTAGACATGCCATTCCATTGATCAAAAGATAAAAAAAAATTCCACGATCGTTTGAGGCAATAAGGAAAATCTCAATAAAATTTCCTTTCTCTCTTCGTTGGATCCCCAGGTACCACTCGATTTTTTTCGGGGGGTTCCATTTTCCTCCAAAGAATGTAGATTGAACCTCACCTTTGGAATAAATCTCTTTTAGCCATCTTCATTCCATGTTGATTTTTGATAGACAACCATTCCGGTCTTCTTTTTTATGGCGAATGTTTCCATGAGTAGTATTTGGTTGACATCCCCGAAGCCTTGTATTATGTCGACCCACCAGAAAAATGAATTATAACGAGAGGAACGACTGATTGTAGCTCAGTTGGGCATTGCACTTCCATTGTTTTATCCTTTGTTTCAAGAAGAGCTTGAAAAATGGTCAGGATCCACTCAAAACAAGCCTGTGCCATTTTTTTTCCGATTGACAAAAACAATCCACAACCGTTTCCCCGCCTTGAAAATGATTTTGCTGTGCAATATCAAAGAAAAATTCTATTTCAAAGACAAAGACGATTTTTTCGCGTTGGCTGGTCTGGGCAACGCCTGGACGATCGAGACCTCCAGAGCCGATGATGTCAGGCAAGGATTTAGGAAAATATGGGATATTGACGCAAGCATCCCTGTATTCGGCGGTTTCTCGTTTTATGGAAGTGGTGCTTTGGCGCCTGAATGGGAACCATTCAATCACTGCCGTTTTACTTTGCCTTTGATAGAAATCCGCCAGTCGGCACAAAAAGTCGATTTATCGATCAATTTCGTCAATACCGGTAAAAAATCCATCTTATCCATCACCGAGGAAATCACCGAAACTTTAAAAGCACTAGACGAACAGACCTTCGATCGTTTATCGGGGACTTTGCCTTCGGGCTCGACGATAGAATCAGTTCCTAATCAATTCCATTGGCATTCCATGGTAAAAAAAGCTCTCCACACCATTTCCCAGGACGCTTTCAAAAAAGTTGTTTTGGCTCGCAAGAAGACGTTAACCCTTCCACGAAACTGGAATCCGATGCAATTCCTGCACGCCATGTCGGAAATTGAGGAAAATTCATTCATTTTTTTGGATCAGCTGGATCACGATCTAGCTTTTTTGGGACGCTCTCCCGAGCGGCTCTTTCAACTCCGCGGCGGCAGGCTTCGCGCCGATGCCATTGCAGGCACAAGGCCTCGGGGGAAAAACGCTTTTGACGATCAACGACTGGAAGCCGACCTCCTTTCCAGTCCAAAGGAAACGGCTGAACATCGTTTCGTGTCCGGATACATTGAAAAAGTCATGCGACGTTATTGCTCCAACCTCGTAACGACATCGCGGGAAGAAATTTTGAAACTGAAAAACGTGCAACACATCGTCACTCGATTTTCAGGTCTTACGGGAAAAGACACAGATCCCGTTTCTATCGTGAAGTCTTTCCATCCCACGCCTGCCGTTGGAGGATATCCTAAAGAAAACATTCTGGAATATCTTCGATCGGTCGAACCATTCGATCGCGGCTGGTATGCAGCCCCCATCGGATGGATGAGCAAAAACGACGCGGATTTCGCCGTTGCCATCCGGTGCGCTCTTGTTCAAAGGAATCGTTTGCATATTTTTGCCGGAGCGGGTATCGTCCGGCAGTCCACCCCGCAGCAGGAGTGGACGGAAACGGAAAAGAAGATGGATCATTTTACGGCCTTACTCAAGGAACCATGACGCCCAAGCCGACTTTTACTGATCATCTGAATTTTGTCTGGTCTTCGCTGATCATATCGGAATTGATCAAAAACGGAATCCATACGTTTTTCGTCTCGCCCGGTAACCGAAATGCACCTCTCCTTGCAATTCTCGCCCACGAAAAACGGGCGACAATAAAAATCTGTCCCGATGAAAGAGGCGCGGCATACCGGGCACTGGGCCATGCCAAAGCATCCAAGATCCCAGGCGTGCTGGTCTGCACATCCGGCACGGCCTCCGCCAACTATTATCCCGCCGTGATCGAAGCCAGCCGGGAAGACATTCCTTTAATCATTTTAAGCGCGGACCGGCCTCCGGAGCTCATCGGCAGCGACGCCAATCAAACCATCGTTCAGGATGATCTTTACGGACGGTATTGCCGGGACACTCTCCTTCTGCCTCCCCCTGACACGGCCTACCCGCTGGAAGCGCTCCTGGCAAAAATCGACTATCTTCTCGCGAACCGCTTTGGCCCCGTTCATTTGAATTGCCCGTTTCGCGATCCACTGTCACCTGGCCTATCCAAAACCATACCGCCGGCGCACGTGTTGAAAAAAGCCGAGACTTTGATGAATTTGCCCGGACCCTTCACATCCTACCCGCGAAAAAAGGGGATCCCCGATCTTTCCCAGCTCTTGGACCGTATCGGCAAAACAAAACGGGGGCTTGTGATCGTTGGACGTTTAGACACCAGTGATGACTCGGATGCTTTGGAAAAACTTCTAAGAGGGATCGATTGGCCGGTTTATTGCGATATCGCCTCTTCATTGAAAAGCGCTCTCCCTCCGGACCGTCAGATTTTCTCGCTGGATCATCCTGAATCCATCCGTTTGATCAGAGCCTACAAACCGGATACGATCCTTCAGTTTGGAACCGGCTTGGTTTCCAAGCATTATTACGCCTCGATTCTTCCCCAAAGCAGAGCCACGTTGATTCAAATCAGCCCGCGCACCGGGCTTCGTGACCCGGCGCATCGGGTCAATCTGCGGATCGATGCGCCGGTTTCCTCCGTCGCCGACGAGTTGCTGAAAACGACTTTCCCAAAGATTCATCCCAAACTCTATTTTTCCTTGATGATGTCGATGGGCATGCTCTCCGTCCAGGTCAAACAAGAAATAGCCAAAGATGTCCTCAGTTTCGCCTTGATCGCATCAACGCTCGTGGAGGCGATCCCCGAAGGCGAGGGGCTGTTTGTCGGGAATTCTATCGCCATTCGGGCTTTTGATGCATCCATCCCCGCGTATCCTCGAAAACGACACGTCATTTCAAACCGAGGCGTCAGCGGCATTGAAGGCAACATCGCCACCTGCGTCGGTTTCGCCGAAGCGTCCAATCGTCGGGTGACGGCGGTGATCGGCGATATGTCGTTCTTGCACGATATGAATTCACTGCTCTTATTGAAACAAAGTATCGTGCCGGTCATATTGGTTGTTGTCAATAATGGAGGTGGACGCATTTTCGAGCGGCTGCCGATTTCCGAGTTTCCTGACATTCTACACCCCCTGATGACAACGCCCCATGGCATGACCTTCAGGCACTCGGCCGCTCAATTCGATATTCCTTATGTACTTGTTTCCAAACCGCAAGAACTGTCCCGCGCATATCAAAAAACGCTCAAACGCGATAAATCATCGATTTTGGAAGTGGTTGTATCTCCAAAAGAAGATTTGCGGATTTTTAAAGCCATGCAGCAGGTCCGCCTGCCCAAAGAATAAATGAGAGGAATTCCTTATGATATCTGAAATTTTTGAAACCAAAGACTGGAAACCGGTTCCCGGGTTCAAATTCCAGGACATTACTTATCACCGAGCGAAAAGACAAGGGACCGTGCGCATCGCCTTCAACCGTCCCGAAGTCAGAAATGCCTTCAGGCCTCAAACCGTTGATGAGCTATACACCGCCTTGGACCATGCCCGAATGACGACCGATGTCGGCTGTGTGCTTCTAACCGGCAATGGACCATCCCCCAAAGACGGCGTTTGGGCCTTTTGCTCCGGCGGCGATCAGCGCATACGAGGCAAAGACGGCTACCAATACGAGAAAGGCAAGAAGATCGATGCCGGACGCCTCGGTCGTCTACACATTCTGGAAGTGCAGCGTCTGATCCGTTTTATGCCCAAAATTGTCATCGCCGTTGTTCCCGGTTGGGCGGTCGGCGGCGGCCATAGCCTCCATGTGGTGTGCGACCTGACGATCGCTTCTCGAGAACATGCCATTTTCAAACAGACGGACCCGGACGTGGCGAGCTTCGACAGCGGTTATGGTTCAGCCTATCTCGCCCGACAGGTCGGGCAAAAAAGAGCCAGAGAAGTTTTCTTTTTAGGTTTCAATTACTCCGCCCAGGAGGCCTTTGAAATGGGCATGGTCAACAAAGTGGTCGATCATCAGAACTTGGAAAAAGCGGCGCTGGAGTGGGCGGCTGTGATCAACGAAAAATCCCCGACAGCGATGCGCATGCTAAAATTTGGTTTCAACCTTCCCGACGACGGCATGGTCGGCCAGCAGATCTTCGCCGGAGAGGCGACACGTCTGGCCTATGGAACACCGGAAGCCTTGGAAGGACGCGACGCATTTCTGCAGAAACGGCCGAAGAATTTCAAAAAATTTCCATGGCACTATTAAATATCGACAGTCTCGAAGTTTATCGATTTCGTCTTCCCTTTGCCCGACCGGTCAACATCGGTCAGACCATCCTGACAAAACGCGAAGGTTTCATTTTGATCTTGAAGGATCGGCAAGGCAGGCAAGGCCTCGGTGAGATCGCGCCACTTCCGGGATGGGATCCAATCAGCTTGGAAGAGTGTCGTAAAGAGTTGTCGATTTTACTTTCCATATTTAAGAAAAACGTTCGCAGAAGCGAAAGCTTTATTCCGACGGTTCCCGCTTTCGGTATACTGGATCTGCCGCACAGACTTTCCCCTCATACACTTTTCGGCCTCGAGGGGGCCCTGCTTTGTTTGGGTTGGCACAGCAAACGTATTGATCCGCCGGATGTCTTTACCCTCCCCGTCAACGGTCTTTTCACTCCGACCCCCGAAAACAAACAGGCGGCGGATCAAATGGATTCTTTGGCGAAACGCGGCTTCCAAACCATAAAAATCAAGATCGGCCGCTTGCCTGAGGATCTGGAAATCCGGCAAATTCTCAGACTTGTAGACACTTTCGGCGGCAATCTTCGGCTTCGCCTAGACGCCAATCGATCTTTGACCAAAGACGCCTATCACCGGTACTCGAGCGCACTTGGTCACTTGCAGGTGGAATATATTGAAGAACCCCTCCATCGCGAAGCGAAGCATTTGCCTTTGAAATCTCCCTGGCCCATAGCACTGGATGAGTCTCTTCCCGACTATCTCGACTTCGATCACCCCAACCCATCAGATCTTCCAGGCGACGTTCATGCGGTGATTTTGAAACCTGGACGCATGGCCGGACTCTCCGGCATGATGGATTTCATCCCCAAAGCGAAACGTCAAAACATCCACACTGTTTTGAGCTCCGGTTACAACACCGGCATCGGCATCTTTGCCCTCGGTCTGACCGCTCAGATCTCCGGCTTATCTACCCCCTGCGGATTTGATACCCTGCAGGCTCTACAAACGGACGTCTTAAAATCCTCACCGGCTGTTTCCGGCGGCAAAATGCTATTCTCCCGAACGCTTTTGACGGACGCGTCTCTGAATCTTGACGTTCTTTCACGAGAGGTCTTATGAAGCCGGCATTCATCTCGGAAAGCGGTATTCGTATGGATCTCCTCTTTCAGACGTACGCAAACCATCCGGCACTGATCACCGGAGATCAGTCTTTAAGCTTTAGCGATGTGGCGGTAACGCTCAACCTCGTCTTACTGAACCTGCAAAAAGCGGGCGTCCGCAAGGGACACCGCGTGGCCATCCATCACGCAAACAGTGAGCTCCACCTCTATTTATTTCTCGCATCGTGGTTTTTGGATTGTTTGTATCTCACTTTGGATTTCAAAGCCCCTTTGGAATCGCTCCTTCCCCATCGAAAGATTGATTTTCTAGTGGCTGAATGTCCGCCAAACAGCCATGAAAACGATCGGATCATCCATCCAAAACACCTCCTGGTGTCATCGGCGCCTGATGAATCCACGATATCGCGTCCCCCCGCGCATTCGACCATGTTTGCCCGGTTTGAAACTTCTTCCCCCTTGATTCCCTTCGATCGGGAGGCAAGCGCCGTTTTCACCTCCGGTTCGACCGGGTCCCCCCGCGGCATCGTTCACACAGTGGGAAACTATGTATACAGCGCATTGGGCACGAACGCCTTGATCGACCTCGAATCATCCGACCGATGGCTTTTGAGTTTACCCCTTTTTCATGTGGGCGGTATTCTGATCTGGGTGAGGACACTGATCGCCGGTTGCACTTGCATCCTGCCTCGGCCGGTTCAAAATCTGGGAAGCGCCATCAAACAATATCACCCAAGCGTCGTTTCGCTGGTTCCGGCGCAGCTCATCCGCCTGCTTGACCACGACGAAACCGTTTGCGTACTCAAAACCATGAAGACGATCATGTTGGGCGGTGCTCCATCCCCGGCCTGGCTGATTGAAAAAGCCCTGAACCTGGACCTTCCCATCATGCCGACTTATGGATGCACCGAATCATGCGCGCAAGTCTCTGGAGTCATCAGAAACAGCCCTCGAAAATTTTATTTCACTTCCGGCCGGACCGCCCCGCATCGAAGCATTCGCATTGACAACGACGGGGTCATCGAAATCGGCGGTAAAACGCTCTTTAAACGCTATCTCGATGAACCGACTGTGTGCCCCCTCGATGCAGACGGATTTTTCAAAACCGCCGACAGGGGAGTCATCGATGAGGATGGAAATCTTGTCATCCATGGACGAGTGGACAACACATTCATCTCCGGGGGGGAAAACATCTCTCCGCCGGAAATCGAAAAAGCCCTGCTTGCGATCGACGGTATTTTCACCGCTATCGTGGTTCCCGTCCCTCACCGGGAGTACGGCATGACCCCTTGGGCTTTCGTGGAAACGTCCCTCGATTTCGATGAAGGGCGAATCCTTGAAAACCTCCGCCAAAAACTTCCAGGCTATAAACTTCCCAAAAGAATCATTGAATTGACACCGGACGACCGGAAAGGAACCATGAAACACAGCAGAGAATTCTTGACACTTCTTGCCGGTAGGCTTTCGGAGGATGTATCGCGGACAGAGCTGCATTTCGAAGAAGCCGGACCATCCCGCACTCGAACCATCGTTTTTTTACACGGTTTTATGGGAAAAGCGAATGTCTGGGGAAAAATCATGGAACGCCTCTCCGATTCTTTTCGGTCCATTGCCTTTGACTTGCCAGGTCACGGACGATCGCTCTTTTTCACCCATCCCCATCTGAGACGGCTTCATGGCATCGAAGACACCGCCCGGCTGATCCTCCAGGATTTGGATCACCTTGGCGTCGAACGCTTCGTGCTCTATGGCTACTCCATGGGCGGTCGAATCGCCCAGCACATCGCTTTGGCGGCGCCGAAACGCGTCTCTTGCCTGATTTTGGAATCGGCATCCTTCGGACTGAGGAATGACAAGGAAAGAAACGAACGCCTGATCAAAGACCGAACGCTTCTTTCCCACATCAAAACGACTGAACAATTCCGAAATTTTTTACAAGAATGGTACCAAATGCCCCTTTTCAAGACGCTCGCGGGCACAAAACACCTGCAGAGCCTGATCGACGATAAGTTGCATCACCCCGTCGAGGAATACCAAAAAGCCTTGAATCTGCTGAGTGTCGGCGGTCATGATTTTCTGGGCGCAACACTTGCGGCTTGTCGTCGGCCCATTTATTATTTTTGCGGCGAAAAAGATGAGACTTACCGACAAACCGCCCAACAGGCGCTCTCTTTTCTGCCTGACATGGCGGTTCGGATCTTTCCAAACGCGTCGCACAATATTTCCATTCAATACCCAGAGGAGATCGCTCGCGCCATTTACGAGATTCTGATATAGAGACGACCTTATGAATTCGCTGAAATGGAAGGCTTGGATTCAGGCCAGCCGACCACCTTTTTTTATCGCGACATTGATTCCTCTGTCCGCAGGCGCCGTGGCGGCGGGCAAACAGGGGGCCTTTCGCCTCCTGCCGTTTGTATTGGTTTTGTTCGCCTCTTTTTTGGTTCATTTTGCCACAAACATCGTCAATGATTATTTCGATCACCTCCAAGGCACCGACGCAGGCGACGCGATCGGCGGTTCGCGGGTCCTTCAGGACGGAAAAATTACGATGCCGGAACTGCGCAAAGCGATCCTTCTTCTCTATAGTTCGGCGTCTGTCATCGGGGTGGGGCTTTCTCTGTGGTTGCACCTTTGGGCGATCCTGCCGCTGATGGCCTTTGCCGCCTTCAGTAGCCTTTTTTACGTCGCGCCGCCGATCCGCTACGGATACCACGGGTTGGGCGAAGTATTTGTGGGAATCAATATGGGACCGGTGATGGTCTTAGGATGCACTTGGGTGCTTCTCGGACGTGTGGACTGGTCTTCTCTGCCGGTTTCCATTCCCCTTGGTTTGATGGTCTCTCTCGTTCTATTCTATCAGAGCATCCCGGACATCGATACAGACCAAAAAACGGGAAAGCGGACCCTGGCCGTTCGGCTGGGGAAAAAAAAGGCGTTGGCCTCCCTTTGGGTTTATTGGGCGTTGATCTATTTGAGTATCGCCGTCTTGATAACCAGAAACGACCTTTCCCCTGTCGCTTGGTTCTCCTTCTTGACCAGTCCCCTTCTGATCCGGCTGTGGCTTCTCATCCGCAAAGAAAAAGAGTGGCAAAGACTCGATCTCTTCGGAAAATATATTCGAGTTTTTTATTTCATCAACGGTCTGATCATCATCTTTTCTATTCAATGATTTCCGTCCAAAGCGGCGGGCAGCATGAGCGTCACGGTTGTTCCGACCCCCTCGCGTGACTCGATTTGAATATACCCATTGTGCTTTTTCATGATGGAATAACAGATCGGAAGCCCAAGCCCCATCCCCTTTTGGTTTCCCATTTCTTTTGTCGAAAAATAAGGGTCGAAGAGCTTTGGAATCAATGCCTCACGAATTCCGGGACCTTGGTCCCGGAAAACCAACCGACAATAAGCACCTTCTTTAAGACGCAAGGCATTGTCACGATCCAACCTGGTTTGATCGACTTCGATCACGAGTTTCCCCTCTTGAGCCATCGCTTCCCGGGCGTTTGTCACGATGTTGTAAAAGACCTGGCTCATTTGGTTTTCATCAATGTTCACCCTCGGCAGAGCCTCGGCGATTTTCCATTCAACTTTTGTGATGGCGCCCTTCAATGCCAACCGAACGGTCTCTTTCAGAATTTTATCCACAAACATGACCCTGCCCATCGGGTGGCCACCTCTGGAAAAAGTAATCAACTGTCTTGTCAAATCCCTTGCAGACAAGACCGCTTCTTCGGCTCTCAAGACGGTGGAATAAATTCGGCTGGTCCGGTCCAGGGACATCTTGATCAGTTCCAGGCTCCCCATGATGGTCGTCAGAAGGTTGTTGTAATCATGCGCCAACCCCCCCGCCAACCTGCCTAAGGACTCCAATTTTTGCGCTTTGATCATTTCATCTTCCAGCATTTTCTTTTCAGTGACGTCTTGAACCGTCCCATGAAAACCAATGGGACGTCCTTTCTCATCTTTGATCACTTCGGAATTTCTGAAAAGATGCCGAACGGATCCATCCGACAGAACGATCCGGTATTCCGCGGTGAATGCGTTTTTCCGCTCTATCGCCGATCGCCATTTCTCGATCATCCCTTCTAAGTCATCCGGGTGAATGCGCGCAATGAATGAATCAAACAAAATTTCTTCATCATCCGGGATTTCATAAATCCTTCTGATCCCCTCGGATACACTGAGATTCTTCATGTCAAGATCGGCCTTCCAACTCCCTGTATGTCCCATGCGCTCGGCATCCGCCAAAAGCGCCAGATTGTCTTGAAGAGCCTGTTGCGCGCGTTTGAAGTCGTCGATGTCCGTGTCCACCCCGAAGATGCGCTGCAATTGGTTTTGCTCGTCGCGCATCAACACGCAACGACTCAGGAACCAACGATAGACGCCGTCATGGCGGCGCCTTCGGTAAGTATACTCGATAAGACGACCAGACGGGATCATCTCATGCCACTTCGTTTTCACCAGGGGCTGATCTTCAGGATGCACGATATGCCACATATCCTCAGCGCTTGCCGCCGCAAAGCCGGTATATTCGATGGATTGAGGATTGTGGTAGAAAACATTCCGTTTCACATCCAAAATCCAAACATGCTGCGTCATCGCCTCCGTGAGTCCGCGGAACCTCTCTTCGCTCTCCCTGAGGCGCTCTTCAGCCTGCTTGCGATCGGTGATGTCTTGAATGTTTCCATAAATTTTGACGACTTTTCCATCCTCCCAAACCGGTTGGGCGGTCGTCCGAATCCACAATCTCCGTCCTTTGGCGGTGATAAACGGGACCTCCAAATCGTAGGGGACCCCCTGATCGACACAGCGTTGATAAGCCTCCTCAACGAGTAACCTCGCCTCCGGCGGATAGCAGTCAAGGCTTCTTTGGGCATGCGCCAAGGTTCCCGGATTGAATTCCGTCGGATCGAAATCGTGAATCCGATACGTTTCGTCCGTCCAGATCATCGTTTGTTTTTCAACGTCAAATTCCCAACCGCCGACTTTTGTCAATCTCTGAGAATCTTTCAGTAACCTCTCGCTTTCCTTAAGCGCCTCTTCGGTTTTTTTCCGATCGGTGATGTCGTAGAAAAACACCGTCATTCGATCCGGCCCCGTCCGAAAAGCGAATACCGCAAACGAGCCGGTGATGTTCCCCCCCTGATAATAGGTAACATCTTTCACCCAGCGTTCTCCCGTGCGCGCCACGTCGCGGTACTTTCCAGGAATTTCTTTTTCGAGCATCGGAAACGCCTCTTCGATGGTCAGGCCGATCAAGGATGAATGGTCCAGATGCAAAATGCGGTCGGCCGATTGATTTGCGCCTAAGAAAATCAAGCGGCCGTCATCCAGAAGCCGATAAGAATGGGCCCCGAAAGGGGCTTGATCAATGATATTACGGATATATGTTTCGCTCTCCCTCAATGCGTCTTCCGTTTGTTTGAACTTGCTGATGTCGCGCATGATGGTCGACAGATAATCGACTCCCCCTTTGTCTCCCCGATGAGCGATGATCAGCTGGGAGATGGGAATCTCCTTTCCCTCTGAATCCAAAATGGCCGTTTCGCCAAGCCACACGCCTTCTTCGATCGCAGTTGGAATCCCGAAATCTTTCACGACACGAAGCGCCCACACCGGATGAACTTCGGCAAGGTCACGTTCCCAAAGAACATCATCTTTCCGTTCCCCCCACCCAACCATCCGACGACCGGCATCATTCATGTACAGGATACGCCCGTCGGGCGTCGCGATCGCCACCAGATCCGTCGTTTTTTCCATCACCGCGGCGAGTCTGGATTTTTCAACGTCGTCCACCTCTCGCGTGTCTTTCTGCGCGTATTGCAAAAGATTGGCCCTGTCATGCTCGACAGCCCGCTCGTCAACCCTATCTTCTATATGAGAAAAACGGGCGCGGCGTTCTCTCTCCATGAACATCGGTTGCGGCAGATCGGTTATCACTGCAGTGAAGCCGAGGGGTTGGCCGTCCTCACTTCGTACCAAAGAGATTCTTTCCATCACGGTTATTGATGATCCAGAGACATGGGTCCAAACGGGTGCACCAACCCATTGCCCTTCTTGCCGGACAAGGGGAAGAATTTCTTCATGGAGACGCTTGGCCGTCTCTGCCGATAAGCAAACAGCCAGGTCTTCTCCATAGAGATCTTCAGGATGCCCGATGCCGATCAATCGACACAAAGAGGCGTTGGCAAAAAAAATCCTGCCCTCGAGATTTGCCATCGCCAACGCTTGAGGGGAGATCTCCAGGAAGCGCTGAAAGATTTCCATCTGTATGTCGGCTTGACGCCGAAATTTTGACCGCTGTTTGAATAGATTCTCTGAAATCGCCATGCTTCGACCTTTTTATGGTTTCAGACAGATGACATCTCTAGACGAACATCATGAGAAGACTGGTTGCACCGAGCTTGTCGACCACAAAAGCAAGATGGGAGATCAAAGGTAATCAGGAACCCGAACCCAGAAGAAAGAGAACATTTGTCATCAGAATACTCACGAATGTTTCAAAAGTCAAAGCATTTTAGCGGAGTGCTGAATATTGTTCCATAGTGTATGGGAATGTCATCACTCATGATTCCAGAACATGATTTTGGCGACCTCTGCGACAACTATTATGGATCCGCGTTACCGACATCCCTTTTTCCTTGTTTGCCCCGGCGGGGCATGCGGCATACTATGATCCGGCAGGACCTTCTTTCCTCTGAGCCGTCTTTAGCGTTGCAGGGTGTCACCTTGCACAATAATCTGATCTGATATTTTCACAATCGTTTGATGTTTTGCAAAAAGAATACACGACGTGGAGTACGGGCAGTTCGGAAGCTATTTTTTCAGACTCTGCCATTTGTTCCGACCGATATTATTCAAACTGTCGCCTGAGCCTTTTTGCTTTTGGGCGCTATAGCCGATATCCGCTCTTGTCACATCATAAATGTAGAAGGGATAGGTATAATCAAACTCGGCAATAATGATTCCGTCTTGGTAATCCGTAATCATGCGGACATGACGGGGCGTTCGGTCGTTTTTGAACCATGTCGTATTGTTTTTGTTGATTTCTACGTCGAGCTTTTCCAGAC
>CAZPTW010000013.1:0-16265 GCA_964589235.1 uncultured Smithella sp.
GGAGCTCGTCGCCGCGCTGCCCGTCGAGCCGACCGAACGCGATTTGTCGTCCCAGGTCGCGAAGTTGAAAGCGTCCGGAGCGGAAGCGGTCATTGGATTTTGTTCACCGACCCAGGCGGCCATCGCGCTACGCACCAGCGTGTCCGTCGGCTTCCGTCCTCAGTGGATCCACTCCTACAATCTTTCGGACTATCCGTTGATGAATAAAATCACCGATGGCCTATGGTCCAAGGAAGCGGTGATCACCAGCGCGTTTTTCATTCCGCCTTTCGCCGATCATCCGCTCATCAACAAATACCGAAAGGCCCAAGAACGCCTGGCGCCGACGGAGCGATGGGGGATCTTTTATCAGGCGGGCATCGTCGTCGGGGAACCGCTGGTTGAAGCGATGAAAAGGGCGGGCAAGAACCTGAGCACCGAAGCGGTGAAAAAAGAACTCGACAATTTGAAGGATTTCCAGGGTGTGGGGCCGAAAATCACCTGGACTGCCAACAATCATAAAGCCCCTCGATCGGTTCAAATCTGGCAGGCCGGTCCCAAGGGCGAAAATATCGTGCTTCAGGATTGGACGGTCAACGAGATCAGCCGCCACTAAACTGAAGTCTCCCGATCCTGCGGGAGCAGGTCCTTCCCGCTCCCGCAGGTTTTTTGGATACACATGAGGACAACCATGGGCTATTTCGATATCGAAAATTTGAGCATCAGCTTCGGAGGTTTGAAGGCGGTCAACGATGTCAGTTTCAGCGTTGAAAAAAATGAGATCTTTTCCATCATCGGCCCCAACGGATCGGGCAAGACCACCATCTTTAATCTGATCAGCGGCATTTATTCTCCATCCGCCGGGTCCATCCGACTCGAGGGGGAAAATTTGGTGGGGAAAACGCCGGATCGTATCGCCAAAAAAGGTGTGGCCCGGACGTTCCAGAACATCGAACTTTTCGCCAACGCGACGGTCATGGACAATCTCATGCTGGGACGGCATATTTTCATGAAGACCGGCGTTTTCAGCGGGGCCTTCATGTGGGGCAAGCGCTCCCGAGCCGCCCGCGAGGAAATCTATCATCGTGAAAAAGTCGAGCACATCATCGATTTCTTGGAGCTGCAATCCGTCCGGGATCAGTTCGTCGGAAACCTCCCTTATGGAAAAAGAAAACTGGTGGAAGTCGGCCGCGCGTTGGCGCTCGAACCCAAAGTGATGCTCCTCGACGAACCGTCCGCGGGTATGAATACGGAGGAGAAAGACGATCTCACGATCTGGATTAAGGACATCCGTGAAGATTACAATGTGACGATTCTCCTCATCGAGCACGATATGAACATGATCATGGGGATATCCGATCGCGTGTTTGCCATGAACCAAGGACAGAAAATCGTTTTGGGCAAGCCCCAAGAGGTTCAGCGACATCCCGAAGTCATCAAAGCTTACCTCGGAGAGGAGGGAGCCGAATGCTGAAAGTCAAAAACATCGAAACCTGGTATGATTTGATTCGCGCGCTGCACGGCATTTCCTTTGAAATCAAGCAAGGAGATGTGGTCGCGCTTTTGGGCTCCAACGGTGCGGGAAAAACCACGACGCTCAAAACGATCATGCGCCTTTTTTATGATTTGAAAGAAGAACAGCCCGAGAAAGGGACCATCGAATTTTTGGGTGAGCGCATCGACCGCAAGGATACGGCCGAAATCGTCAAAATGGGCATCAGCTATGTGCCGGAAGGCCGGGAAGTGTTTCCCGAGCTCACCGTTTTGGAAAATATCATGATGGGCGCTTATACCCGAAAAGACCGAAAGAACATCAAAGACGACCTGGAAAACGTTTTTTCTCATTTCCCTATTTTGAAAAACCGTATCAATCAGCAAGCGGGATTGATGAGCGGCGGCGAGCAGCAGATGCTGGCCATCGGCCGGGCGCTGATGAGCCGACCCAAATTGTTAATGCTCGACGAACCGTCCCTGGGGCTCTCCCCGCTTTTGACCAAAGAAATTTTCGGCATTATCAAAGACATCAACGAGAAAGACGGCGTAACGATCTTCCTGGTGGAACAGAATGTGAATATGGCGCTCAAATATTCCCATTACGCCTATCTCTTGGAAAACGGCAGAATTGTCCGTGCCGACAAACCGGAGGTGCTAAGGGAGGATCCGGACATTAAGGAATTCTACCTGGGGATCGCCACGGAACAGTCCGTCAAAGGCTACAAACGCTATCGACGAAAGGTGCGTTTCCGTTGAGATGGCTGAGCGCTTTTTTGTTTTTTTAAAGAAGACTTAAGGGAATTGTGGATCGTGTCCTGTCAGGTTACGAAAATGATGCATCAAACCGAATGAGAAATGGGAGAAGGTATGACGGAGTCAATGGAAATTCGAACGTTGCCCAAAGCGTTTTTGAACATGGTGCAAAAGCAACCCCATCGCGTGGCCATGCGCAGGAAGGATTACGGCATCTGGCACGATATCACTTGGCAAGAATATTATGAAAATGTCAAACACGTGACGCTGGGGCTCCATGCCTTGGGCGTCCAATATCGAGATCATGTGGCGATTATCGGAGAAAACCGGCCGGAGTGGCTTTATTCGGCCTTGGGCATTGTTTGTGCGGGTGGCGCCTGGGTGGGGGTATACACCACGAACCCGGTGGCGGAGTGCGAGTATGTCGTGGGGCATGCCGACGCCGTGGTTTACATTTGTGAAGACGAAGAGCAGTTGGACAAGGCCCTCGCGTTCCGCCAGAGAACGCCGAAGCTGAGAAAACTGATCGTCTGGGAGATGGAGGGACTCAAGCATTTCGAAGATCCCATGCTGATGAGTTTCGATCAACTGCTGGCCCTGGGAAAAGAGGAAGATCGTAAACACCCGGATCTCTTCCGGCAATTGACCGATTTGGCCAAACCTCAAGACATCGCCGGGATAATCTACACCTCAGGCACCACAGGGCCTCCCAAAGGAGCGATGCTCGCGCATGAAGGCTATCTGTGGATCGCCCGCTCGGCCAATCAGGTCACACCTCTGACTTGTGAGGACGAAACGATTTCTTTTCTTCCGCTCAACCACGTCTATGAACAGATCTTCGACATCATGTACCATTTGACCGTGGGCCAGATTGTGAACTTCACCGAAAACACGGACACGGTCATGGCAGATATGATGGAGATTTCACCCACCATGTTTCATGCCGTTCCCCGCATCTGGGAAAAGTATTATTCAGGCATCGTCCTGAAAATGGCTGACGCCACATGGTTAAAACGCACACTGTACAATATCGCCGTCAAAATCGGCACGCGCTACAACAATATCGCCTTGGCCCGAAAGAAAGTCCCGCCGGGGTTGGCCTTTTTATACCATTTGGTCTACTTTGTGGTCTTCCGCAAGCTCAAGGAAAGGTTGGGATTTGACCGTGTGCGTGTGGGCGTCTCCGGTGCCGCGCCGATTTCCCATGAAATATTGAAATTTTTCCAGAGTATCGGCATTCCGATTCGGGAGGGGTACGGTATGACGGAAACCACCGGTATCACCCATATGTCCAGTGAAGTGGATTTCAAGGTCGGAACCGTCGGCAAAGCCATCCCGGGCACGGAAGTGAAAATCGCCCCGGACGGAGAGATTCTTGTCCGGCATCCCGGCATCTTCAAAGGGTATTATAAGGATGAGGCTCAGACCCGAGAAGTTTTGGTCGACGGCTGGATGCACACCGGGGATGTCGGCCAAATCGATGAGGAAGGTTATCTCAAGCTGACTGACCGTAAAAAGGATTTGATCATTACGGCGGGAGGAAAGAACATCGCGCCGCAGTATCTGGAAAACCTGCTGAAGTTTTCCCCTTACATCAACGATGCGGTGGTCATCGGCGACCGGCGGAAATATCTCACGGCGCTTATCGTCATCGATGAGGAGAACGTCACCAAGTTCGCCCAAGACAATAAAGTGCAGTTTACGACATTTGCCTCCATGACCCGCGCTCCGGAAGTTATCGCTCTCATTCAGGAAGAAGTCAATAAAGTGAACAATCAAGTGTCCCGCGTCGAGAATATCCGCAAGTTCAAAATCATCGACAAAAAGCTCTACACTGAAGATGGTGAGGTCACACCGACGATGAAAGTCAAGAGAAAGGCGATCAACGAGCAGTTCAAGGACGTCATCGAGTCCATGTATAAAGACTAAGCGGTGATCCCCGTTACGGAACATCGGTTTCCAAAAAGCCTCCCCTTTTACCTGCAACAAGGCTGTATCTGCTTTCCACGCGGTCATGTTGCAGGGTTTTTTTATGAACGGTGAAAGACCGCCTGGCTTGCTGCGGGTTTTTTCGTGGATTTCATGGGATCGGTCGTCATTTCTATTGAACATGCAGAGTGATCTTGCTAAGGTTCAGACTTGTGCAAGGCTTGGATAAGCCTTCTTTTTGCAATAAAGGGTGAAAGAAAGAAGGCACGACCGCAAGTTTCCTCGCCCATGACCCCGGGAGGTCGCCATGGATTCAGGATGATGGTTTGTCGGAGGCGGTATGAACGTCGAAAAACTGTGGACGAAAGATTTTATCACGCTGTCCTTGATCAACTTTTTCGTCTTTGTCGTCCATCTCCTTTTGATGGTGATCGTCGCGACGTATGCGCTGGAGAAGTTTCAAGCCAGAACGAGTACGGCGGGTCTCGTGGCAAGCATCTTCATTATCGGGGCCCTCGTCGGGCGGTTTTGCACCGGATGGGTCATTGAAAAGATCGGTTGCAAAAAGGTTTTAACGGCGGGGACGGTTTTTTTCATTGGGGTTGTGGGGTCGTATTTCGCCGCTGTTTCACTGCCTGCTTTGATCTTGATTCGATTTCTGCACGGAGCCGCCCATGGCGTCACCAGCACCGCCGCAGGCACGCTTGTCGCGAAAGTCATCCCCGCGAAAAGACGCGGAGAAGGGATTGGCTACTACGGATTGAGCATCGTCTTGGCGTCCGCCTTGGGGCCGTTCGCGGGCATTCTTCTAATACAATACGTCGATTTTACGTTGGTTTTCTTAGTGACAGCCACGTTGGCCGTTTTGGTTTTTTTCATTGCGTTTACGGTCCATGAGCCGTCCGGCGTTCCGCTTGAGCCGGACAAAGAATCTATGGAACGACCATTGCGGCTTTCCCAATTTTTTGAGTTGAAAGCCGTTCCCATTTCGGTGATCGCCGCCGTCATCGGTTTCAGCGCCTCTGTGGTGATTGCGTTTATGCCGCTTTACGCCAAGGCGATTCAACTGGACAAGGCGGCAGGCGTCTATTTTGTGGTCAATGCCCTGGCCAGCCTCGTTTCCCGGCCGATCTCCGGACGTTTGTTCGACCTGAAAGGGGCCAATATCGTCATTTATCCGAGCCTTGCTTTTTATGCGCTGGGCATGATGCTGTTCAGCCAGGCCGGAAACGGCTTTGTTTTATTGACGGCCGGTGCGATCATCGGCGTGGGATATGGAAATTTTATGTCCTGCGCTCAAGCCTTGACCTTGAAGGGAATTCCACCCCAACGGTTTGGATTGGCGACAGCCACTTATTATGTTTTTTTAGATTTTGGCATCGGCGTGGGACCTTATCTCTTGGGGATGTTGGTGCCTCAGACAGGCTATCGAGGCTTGTTCTTTTTGATGGCCTTGCTTGGATGTTCGACCATTTTGCTTTACCATTTTTTGGTGGGGAGAAAAATTTAGGGGGATGCGTTTTTTCGTTCGCGCTCTGGAGTGCCGATGGGCATCCCGCGAAAAAGAAAAAGAATGAATCCAAGAAAGGATGCTGCCATGGACAAGACGACGCACTTTACCGTGACGATCAGCCGTCAGCTGGGGGCAGGCGGTGTCTATATCGGTCAGAGGCTCGCGAAAAAACTGGATGTTGTTTACGCGGACCGTGAGATCATCCGCGAAGCGGCCCGAAAGCTTTCCGTTTTGGAAGACGCCGTTGAATCGCGTGAAGAAAAAATCGACTCTTTTTGGAAGGCGTTGCTTCGGCCTTATGCCGCCGGAATGGCCGACGCTTATGTGCCTCCCAAAGAAAGGGTTCCGACCACACGGGAATTGTTCGAGGCGGAAGCACAAATCATCAAACGTATCGCAGGGGAATCTTCATCGGTGATCATCGGACGCTGCGGATCTTATATCCTCCGGGATCATCCCATGGTCATCAGCATCTTTCTACACGCCGACGTCGCCTTCCGGAAAAAGCGCATTGCAGAATTTTACGCCATATCTGAGTCAGCCGCCGAAAAAACAATCGCGCGAAGTGACAAAGAGAGAGCTCTCTATCACCGGACGTTTACAGGCGTGGACTGGGCGGACGCCACACGATACGACCTCGCGTTGGACACAGGCAAAATCGGCTTCGAAAAAAGCTGTGATATCATTTTAAAATATATCGATACCCGCCGTTTTGGCATTTGAGTCATTCAATGGTCTTCCAGCGTGTAAAGAGTGGGTGGCCGGTCAGCGGAATCTTCCTTCATGTGGGATGACGTTTCTGATCCGGTTTTTGGTAAGGATTGAGCGACTTGGAAGCAAATTTGTCCAGTCGCCAAACTCTGGAAAAAAAGATCAGGTGTGGCCTTTGAAAGAAAAAGGTCCTGATTTGCGGGTCGTGGATGCAAATCCTCTGGAAAATCCAATCGTGGATAGGTTTGCTTAGGCCCATCCTTCGGGTTGGCTTCTCCCTCGGTCCGAGAAAAAGCGATCGAAAAGGCCTTCACCTATATACGAAAGGACATGGTTTTGCCTCCATGTGACGACGCTCGAGGAGACATACGCGCGACGTTGCCGGCGCATGACGCGAGAAAAGGCGATGGTCGTTTCTTTGCCGCTTTGCTTCTTCAATCCGACGATAAAGGTTGTTCCTCTTTGGAGAGTTTGGTAAAAGATGACACGAGAAACCGCCTAACGGCAAAAGCATTCTTGTTTTGCGCGAGAAGATGCCAGAGTGGGAATGTGGATCTCAGTCCATCTCGAGCCCAGAGGGAAGGTCAGGAAAAAATTAAATCATGTCAGGTCTTATCGATACCCATTGTCATTTGAATGATCCGTCCTTCGGCGACCGCTTGGCCGTCGTGATGGAGAGAGCTAAGGCCGCAGGCGTCTGCATCTTTATCGTTCCGACATATGATGTCGAATCACTCTACCGCACGGCGCAGATGGCATTGACTTACCCCGACGCCATTTTTCCCGCCTATGGAATCCATCCTTGGTTTCTTGGGGGGGATGTGGATTGGGAGATGGTGCGACATTACATCGAGCGGGCCGAGACGGTTGCCGTCGGCGAAATCGGGCTCGATCTTTCCCCGGAATGTCCACCAGCCGATGTCCAGATTCCGGCGTTGATTCGCCAACTGGAGATGGCCGCTGAGGTTGGCCTGCCGGTGATCATCCATTGCCGGAAAGCCTATGGTCCTTTATACGACATTCTGAAGCCTTTCAAAGGAAGCGTCAAAGGGGTTCTTCATTCCTACTCCGGCTCTAGGGACGCCATGGACCGATTTATCGATTTGGGATTTTATATCGGCTTTTCCGGGTCGGTCACGCGTCGCACTGCCCGAAAGTATCATAAGACGGCCCAGAGTGTTCCCTCGGCGCGAATACTTTTAGAGACGGACGCGCCTTCGATCGCAACCGAAACAACGGTCGCATCCGAGGTGGAGCCACGCCATGTTCTAGAGGTTGCCAAAAAAATCGCCGATCTTCGAGGTTTAGATGAGGTGGACGTCTGCCGACTGGCCACCGAGAATGCATGGAGGCTTTTTCAACGCTTGCCGCAGGTGTAAGAACAATCATCAAAAAACCTTCCAGGCGGAAAGTGATGCGGTGAAATATTTTTTCAATGACAACGAAGGATACATTCTCTCCTGAAGGAGGAGTCCTCCGGGCTTCCTCCCTTCAGGCCATGTTTTTCCCAAGTCAGAGGCGTTTTTTATAAAACCATGAATCGAAACATTTTTTCACGAAGCATCATGCTGTACGGGCAAACAGGCTTTGAGCGGTTGCAAAAGGCCAACGTCGCCGTGGTGGGAATGGGCGGCGTCGGCTCTTATGCGGCGGAGGCTCTGGTGCGAGCGGGTGTCGGGGGACTTCGGATTATCGACTGCGATGTCGTTACAGCCACGGATGTCAATCGACAGCTGTTTGCGCTCTCCACCAATGTCGACTCGCCGAAAGTCGAAGCGGGCCGGACACGTCTTCTTTCAATCAATCCCGACCTTCGGCTGGATACCCGCCACGCCTTTTTTCATTCCGAAGGCCGCCTTGATTCAGCATTGCTCGGCGCAAAGGATTCGGCTTATCTCGGTCATGGGCGCAAGTTGCAGGACCGATCCGTTCAAGATTCGCATCGCCACCCTGAACCAAACCACGGCCTGTCCTTTGGCGCGGGCTCTTCGCCGCCATTTTCGCAGCCGGAAGATTATCGTCGATCCGCTTGTGGTCTACTCGGTGGAGTCGCCGGCGGCGATCTGTTCCCGAGAGGATCCGTTGGAAATTGAAAATTCCAAAAGTCCGTATGTTCGCGGACGAACGCGCCAGGCGCTGCCGAGCGTTTCCACGCTGCCGGGGATCATGGGGTTGACTGCCGCCCATTATGTCATTTTTGAACTGCTGAAAGATGGTCGTCTCGGAAGCGAAGACGTCAAAGAGTGATCTTGGGGCGAAAGGGGGACGCGGCTTAGAGATTGTCGTCGATCCGAGTGGGGAACCACGAGATATCTCATTCAAAAAGCGGCTTGAGACCACACGGGATCGATTTTGACGGCTGGTTCGGGAGTGAAGATGCCTTTCGTCGAGAGCTTTTTGGACGAATATCCCGGTAATCCTCAAAAACTTGTTCCCGATAGATTGCCTGAGAGGGTCTTTTCGACCGGACTGAAATCGTGGGGATCATCGTCTTGCAATCAGATAGCTCCGGCAGCTTGTTGGGCCGTCCGTGCGCGGCTTTCCGCTTGCTCGATCATGGGTAAAAGTTTGGGAGACATGATTTTCAGGATTCGAACCGGCAAAGAACTGGTGTAATCGTAACCTGCCGCCTCCGGTCCGAGAACGAGGGCGGTGATCGTGCCGTAAAACCTGTTTCCGATAAAGAAAGCGAAGACGGCGGCGCGGTTCATCACCCGGGACTCCACGACTTGCCCGCTTGAGTCATACACTTCATGCCGGTTGTCGCCTGTGCCGGTTTTTCCTCCGACCTTCAGAGGAAGACCGTCTGAGGCGATAAACGCGTGGCGTATCGCCTGGGCGGTTCCTCGTTCGACGGTATCCATCAAGGCGTTTCTCAAGACGAAGGCCGTTTCAGGCGGCAAAACTCTCTGTCCTGTCGCGTCTTTCCGGCGGAAAACCGTTTCATAAGGGGTTTGAGCGGCAAAGTGGAGCGTCTCGATTTTCACATGGGGATAACGAACGCCTTGATTGAGAATAATGCCGATCAGCTCGGCCAGAGCCGAGGGACGATCCGCGGAACTGCCGATGGCGGTGGCGTAGGACGGAATCAGCGTCGCAAACGGATATCCTGTTTTTTTCCAGGATGCGCAAATGTCGGCAAAAGCGTCTACTTCCATGATCATGCGGATGCGGGTGTTCTGGGCGGACTTTTTGCCTGGCTTGAAAAGCCACTGGTAAATCGCTTGGCGTTCCGCGGCGCTTGCGGCTAAGACTTCCGCCAGTCCGGCCCCAGGATGCGCCTTGAGATAAGCGACAAGCCATAACTCCAGCGGATGCAGCCGGCTTAAAGACCCTCGGTCCGGCAGACTCCATGTTCCAGGTGCGTATTGGAGATATAATCTGTTGATGTCTTTGCGGGTCAAAGAAAGCCAGGGGAGGTTTTTTCTTAGAAAAGCGGCGAAATCATCGATGGAGGCCGACGGATGAATAAACCGGTGAGCCGCGGCCAGGCGGACCGGTGAAGGCCGCATGCTCTGAATCAAAATCCCCAGTTGCTCCTCGGCGGTTTTCCCCCGATATTTGGAATAAAAACGATGGAGGAAAACGCGACCTTCATAGTCGGCGAACCGTTTCAGAAATTCCAGTCGGGACGGATGGTTTTCCTTTTCCAAAATCTCGGCCATGGAACCAACCTTCGAGCACGTGATGTGATGAACGATATCACGCATGAGCCGAATGAAAACCAAATTGACGGATTTGCGGAAAGCCTCTCCGACGGTTAGAATTCTGCCATCGTCTTCCGGATCAAAATTGTGAAATTTATGCCGACCGCCGCCTGTATAGAAAGTTTCATGAGGGTCGGCGGGATAGCGGCGCTCCATGGCCGCTTGCAGCATCGCGGTCAATGACTGATTTCTGTTCGACGCAAGGTAATCCAAAGCCCACCTCGTCAGCCGGTCGTGAGGGTCGACCCGAATCATACGGAGTTTCGCGGAGGCCTCACCGGAATATCGCTTATGCAAATGGGCGATCAGTTCAAGATAGGTTACAAGTGTTCTTAGTTTGGCGGTGGACCCAAGTTCCATTTTGATTCCTTCGTTGATGTCCAAGGGTTGGTCGAGGTTGTCGGTTTGAATTCGAAGCAAATTGGCCGATCCGACGTGCTCGTAAAGAGTAAAACTGTAAAGGATGCGGGAAGGGTCCCCATGGCCCAAGAGATGGTAGCCGTGGAGACCGGCTTGGGTGGTATATTTTGGATCTCTCAAGCGAAGCAGCGCTTGGTTGATCCGGATTTGCGCCATTTGATTCAGGGTTGTTCGGACAGAGAGATCCAGGCGGTCCAGATTGTAGAGAAGCGGTACCTTGAACAGGGAGGAAAGCTCGCGTCGGGCGATATTGGCGGCTTTGCGATCGATAAACGAAACGGCGGGGCGTCGCGGCGGCTGATCGAGAAAATGAAGTTTGGCGTCGAGTGCTTTGTCTCGCAGGTCGGGGGGAATGATACCCGCTCGACACAACAGACGCAGATGGGCGTTTGTGTCCGCCTCCAGGGCGTCACGATGACCCGCGAGGTAGTGAGAAGGGCGACGCTGGGCGATAAAAAGACTCAAAATTTGTTTGTAGGCCAAGGCGTTTGCGGCGCCCGGATGCGTCCGGGCAGACAGGAGGAGCGTGTTGATGTCATTGAAATCGACTCCGTAGACAACCCACAGCGCGTCGGCGATGCCGTGGACTTCTCCATATCCGGGCACAGCCGCGAAGGGGACGGAATTGAGATAGTCGACGACCGTCTGACGGCGAAAGGCCTGAGTATCGGGCCCTTGGCGATAGGCCTTAAGCGAAGCGGACGCCATTTGCTTTAGTTTTTCGATGGCGCCGGTGGTTCGCCCGTCTGGTGAATGGCGGAATTTTTCAATTTGGGTCGGCAGCGTGCTGCCGCCGGCGAAGGGATGATCCGGATCGAAGATATGGATCATCCGGTCAAGCACCGCCTTGGCCAACCGGTCCCATTCGACGGCGGGGTTTCGATGGGCATACCGGATATCGAGCAGTTCCCTGTTTTCGATAAAGAGCAACGTGTCGATCACCAGCGGGGAAAGGAATTCAAAACGGGGGCATATCCGCTCAGGATAGCGGGCTTCGAAAAGTGTTTCGCCCTCGGCATCAAAAATGGAAAGCCCCGCCTGTGTCTTTTCCCTATACGGGGGATTGAGGCCCAACGCGGCGACGATCCTCATTCCCAAAGAAGAACGGGCCTGCGCTTCAATCCGATAACCCGAAGCGATTAAGTTCCCGATCCAGACAGGCATACGCGTGAACCCTAGACGTTGGTCATAGGGTCCGACGGAAGGAAAAGAGATGGAAGGATTTTCACCTGCTTCCAAGACAAAGTGCGCATGTCCGGCGCTCCATGTAAAAAACCTTGCCTGGAAAAAGGATGTCTTGATTTCGAGCGCCGCCAGGAGAACAAGGACGACAAAAATACCGGCAATAACACGCTTGCGAAGGCCTAGGGTGTGAAATAGCCCCTTGGCGTGTTCACCGAAGACAAAAATCCGATGACTCCAAAAGGGCGAAAAGCCGTTCAATCCGGGAAAAAGCGGATTTTGTTTGAACTCTTCCATGACATCTCCCCGAGCCCTGATCCCTTGATGGAAAAACCCTCTGCGCTCAATAAGGAAAAGGCGAAACACCATGAAAAAGAATGGGAAAAGAAAAACCCGAGATCACATCAACCCACCGCATCATTAATATAAACGATAGATGGTCATTATGCAATGACCGCCTCAAGAGTGAACGTATCTCGTGATGACTGATCTTTTGCCTTTTCGTTGCAGACCCATTAAAAATTCAAATTTCATTGACCGGCTGTATCCTTTAATGTTAGACATTGGCACACATTCAATTTTCCAGAGGAGCAAGACATGAAGTCGAAAAGCGTTTTGATATCCATTGTATCCGTTTTTGGTTTTCTCCTGCTTTTACAGGGGTGCGCGTCCTCCATGGTCGATTTTTTTCGTTGGCTGGAGAGGTACAAAACCGGCGTGACGGAAAAAGTCGTTCAGGTGGGTGATCATCAAATCGCCTACCTGGAAGGGGGAAAAGGTGAAACGGTCATTTTGCTGCACGGGTTCGGTGATCAAAAAGACAGTTGGGTGAAATTCGCCCGACCGTTGACGAAGACGTATCGTGTCATCATTCCAGATTTGCCTGGTTTTGGAGAAAGCTCCAAGATTTCATCGCAACGTTACGATATCGAGACCCAACTTTCCCGTATGGCGGCTTTCATCGAAAAAGTCGACGCCGGTAAATATCACGTGGCGGGGAATTCCTTGGGCGGTTTGCTTGCCGGTCTTTTGGCGGTCACCTCCCCCGATCGGGTGAAAAGTCTGGCGCTTTTAGATCCCTACGGCATCGCCAATCGGGAAAAAAGCGAACTGGTCAAGGAAATTGAAAAAGGGGTCAATCCCATGATTGTCGAAAAGCCGGAAGACTACGATAGGCTTTTGAAATTCATGTTTGTTCATCCGCCTTCTCTTCCCGGACCGGTAAAAAAATATCTTACCGCCAAGATGCTGGAGAATAAGGACTTCAATAAAAAAGTCTTCAATGAACTGAAAGGCGATACGCTTCTGGAAGAGAGAATGGCTGAAATCAAGGTTCCGACGTTGGTGCTCTGGGGGGATACGGACCGTGTTTTTCCCGCCTCCAGCGCCCGCGTTCTCGAACAGGGCATCGCCGGATCCAAGGTGGTGATCTTAAAGGACTGCGGGCATTTACCGATGACGGAAAAACCGGAAGAATCGTCGACCTACTATGTGCAATTCTTGCAAACCGTCCACTGAGCATTCGTCATGACGAAAAAACATCCCGTTTCCACGGTTTTTGCCTTGGTGTTCTGTTTTTTGTTTGTGCAAGGCTGCTCCTCCTCGACGCTTGTGGATTTTTTACGCTGGGTGGAGCGGACAAAAACCGGCGTGACGGAAAAATCCATCCAAGTCGGAGACCATAAAATCGCCTATCTGGAGGGCGGTGCCGGAGATGCGATCGTATTGCTTCACGGATTCGCCGATTCCAAAGACAGCTGGGTGAAGTTTGCCCGGCCGCTGACCAAGAAATATCGCGTCATCATGTTGGACTTGCCGGGTTTCGGAGACAGCAGCAAAGTGCGGTCCGCGTCGTATGACACCAAAAGCCAAGTCGACCGTCTGAAGGCTTTTTTGGAAAAGTTGGATTTGAAAAGGGTTCATATCGCTGGAAACTCTCTTGGGGGACTCCTCGCCGGAATCTACGCGGTTGAATATCCCTCCCAAGTTCTAACGCTCTGCCTGATTGACACCGCCGGTGTGGCCAACATCGAAACCAGCGAGTACGAAAAATGCCTTTTGAAGGGGGAGAATCCGCTGATCGTGGAAACCCCGGACGATTATGACCGGATGCTTAAATTCGTGTTTGTCCACCCCCCCTCGATTCCGGGGCCGGTTAAAAAGTATCTGGTGACGCAGAATTTGAAAAACCGGGAGTTCAATAAGAAAATTTTCGCCGATGCTTTTCCCGGCTCTCAGCTTGAACTGAAACTGGATCGGATTCAAGCCAAGACGCTGGTGATCTGGGGAGATACGGATCGCATTTTTCCTGTCTCCAGCACCCGCGTTCTCGAAAAGGGTATCGGCGACATCCGAGTCGTCATCATGAAAGAGTGCGGCCACACGCCGATGTCGGAAAGACCTCAAGAAGCCGCTTGGCACTATTTGACCTTTTTGACCGGACAGTAAAAGACACAGCGCGGCGAGGGCGTAAAAAGGAGCCATCAAAACCGTGATCCAGATTTATCGTCATGAATTGATTGTGCCCCGGGAGGCGGAAGATCAAAACGGCCATGTCAACAACGTGGAGTATTTGCGCTGGATGCAAGATGCGGCCATGCGACACGCGGATGCCACAGGCTGCACCGCCGCCACGGCTGCAGTCGGGGCGACATGGGTCGTCCGCACACATCAGATTGAATATTTCAAACCTGCCTTCGCCGGCGATCATGTGGTGGTCGTCACATGGGTGTCCGATTTCCGCCGTGTCCAGTCGCTGCGCAAGTATCGCGTGATTCGACCAGCCGACCGCGCTGTCTTGGCCTGTGGGCAGACGGATTGGGTTTTTGTCGATGCGCAGAAAGGCACGCTCCGTTCGATCCCCAAAGAAATCAAAGCGACGTTTGCACTGCTTTCTCCGGATCAAGAGGCATCCGTTTCATGGTTTTGATCGGCAAAGCGGTTTGATTTTCGGAACAATTGTGATAAAGAGATGGGGATCCAGCTTGTAATTGCATTGGCGGCAAAACGACTCTGACTTTGAAAGTGATCTTCGACGAAGCCGACTCGAGGCGATGGAATGCAAGATAGTGCAGTGCAAACACAGGTTCCGTTCGACCATCCTACCCACAAATCGGCGGCGGATTTTCAACCGGTTCAGGGGGATCTCAACTTGGCTCGAGCCGATTATGAAAAAATCCAAACGGATTTGGAGCGAGCCATCGAGCGGGCCAACGCCATGGCCATGAAAGCGGAAATCGCCAATATTGAACTCAGCCAGATCATCAATACGTCCATCGAAGGCATGTTTCTGGTCGATGAAGACTTCACGATCAAAAGGATCAACGCCTCCCTCTTACGTTTCCTGGAGATAGAGGAAAGCTTGGCCGTGGGCAGAAAATGCCACGATGTCATGAAATCATCTTGGTGCGGTACGGGGAATTGCCCTCTGACCCAATTGCTTTCCGGTCGTGAGTCGTTGGAGATGGACATTGAACGCAAACGAAAGGATGGTGTCGATGTTCCGTTTATCTTTTCTGCGACGCCTTTCCGTGGCATTGATGGATCCGTCATCGGCATGGTGGCGCGTTTCAAAGACATCACGGAGCGCAAAGAGGCCGAGAAGATGCTCAAGGAGGCCAACGAGCGGTTGGAGCGCTTGTCGACGAGAGACGGCTTGACGCAAATCGCTAACCGCCGGAGCTTCGACCAGATGCTCGACAAGGAATGGAGTCGGCTTTGCCGAAGTCGTGAGCCCCTGTCGATGATCATGTGCGACGTCGATTTCTTCAAGCTCTTCAACGACACATACGGCCATCAAGGGGGCGACGACTGTCTCAAAACGGTGGCAAAGGCGCTCGAAACCGTCTGCCGACGCGGCGGCGATTTCGTCGCACGATACGGGGGAGAGGAGTTCGTCATCATACTTCCTGCAACCTTCGAGAAGGGCGCCCTGCGTGTCGCGGAAAAAATTCGACGTCACTTGGAAAAATTGGCGATTTCGCATCCCCGATCTCAGGTCGCCTCTCATGTCACCTTGAGCATGGGGGTGGCGACGCTCGTTCCTTCTGAACGCGTTAGCCCGCAACAGTTGGTCAAATGGGCCGACCAAGCATTGTATCGGGCCAAAGCGTCAGGAAGAAACCGGGTGGCGACCTGGCTAAACGAGTAAAGATCGTGCTTTTGGGATAAGCGCCGATTTCAAAAACAAAGCGATTTCGCGTCAAGATCGAAAGAGGTCAAAAATTTGTCCAAAGTCGCCCTTCATACCCCCGCCCCGGATTTTACGCTCACCGATTTTGAAGGAAAATCTGTCTCTCTGAGCGATGTCCGTGGACACAAAAATGTTCTTTTGGTTTTCAATCGCGGCTTTTTCTGACCTTTCTGCCGCGCGCACATGGCGCAGTTGCGCCGGGATTATGAAAAATTCGTGCGACTGGATACGGAAATCTGGGTGGTGGGACCGGAAAAGGCCGATGCATTTCGGGATCACTGGGCCAAGGAGCACTTGCCTTTTGTGGGTTTGCCGGACCCGGAGCATCGGGTATTGAAGCTGTATGGGCAGGAAGTGAAAATCTTCAAATTCGGACGTCTGCCCG
>CAZPTW010000014.1:0-16238 GCA_964589235.1 uncultured Smithella sp.
GCAAATTTTTCCTCTTGCCTCTTTTTATTTACGCGACAATGTTGGCGACTTCATACATGTCCTCTTTGGCTAACATTTCCGTGGCACAGAAAAGCAGCGCGTTTTCCAGTTCCGGGTAATCCAATGACACATCATATCCGCCGACGATGCCCTCTTTTCTCAACTTGTCGTTGACCGCTCGGCTGTCGGGGCAGCGCATGACGAATTCGTTATATCCTGGGGATGAAAATTGCGGTGACCAACCCGGCAGGGCGGATAGCTTCGATTTCAGGTACTGGGTCTTGTTGACATTGAGGATGGCGAGTTTTCGAAGGTTTTTACCGAGCGCGGCCAAGTAAACCCCCGCCGAGAGCGCGCAAAGGGCTTCGTTGGAACAGATGTTGGAGGTGGCTTTTTCGCGGCGAATGTGCTGCTCGCGCGTCTGAAGGGTCAGGACAAAACCGCGCTTTCCGTTCGAATCGACGGTCGCGCCGACCAATCGTCCCGGGATGCGGCGAAGAAACACATCCCTCGCGGCGAAGATTCCCAAGTAGGGTCCTCCGTAATGGAGCGGATTACCGAAACTCTGGCCTTCTCCGACGACAATATCCGCGCCGCAGGTTCCGGCGGGTTTCAACAACCCAAGCGATGTTCCATCGGTAAATCCGGCCACAAGATATGATCCCTTGGAATGGACACTGTCCGCAATCGGCTTCAAATTTTCAAGGCAGCCGAAAAAATTCGGGCTTTGCACTAAAACCGCCGCCGTGTTTCCCGAAAGCCTCTCCAGCAGAATGTCGAGATCGATCTGCCCTGAGGGGCTGTAAGGAACTTCGGCCAGAGTATAACCATTGGCCCAGGCGTAGGTTTGTACGACGCGGCGGTATTGAGGATGCACCGAACGGGCGATCACAAGCTCGGTCCGGTTGGACATTTTTGCGCAAAGAACGGCGGCTTCGGCCATGGCCGAAGCCCCATCGTACATCGAGGCGTTGGCGATGTCCGTTCCGGTGAGATGGGCGATCATGGTTTGGTATTCGTAGATGGCCTGTAGAAGCCCTTGGCTGATCTCGGCTTGATAAGGCGTGTAGGCGGTGTAAAATTCGGACCGCCCGACGATGGCGGCGACCACCGCGGGGATGTAATGGGCATAGGCCCCCGCGCCGGTCAGGGTGATCCGAGGCGGTCGATTTCTCCGGCCGAGCCTCCGCATGAGTGCCAACGTCTCCTGTTCGGAAAGAGGCCGGCCTAGACCCGGCAAATCATGGATGCGGAATTTTTCGGGAATATCGGCGAACAACTCGTCTAGATGACGAATGCCGCAGGCCGCTTGCATCTGACGCACATCGTCCGGGGTATGGGGGCAGTAGTCCATTGCCTAATGAGTCTCCTCTTTGATCAACGCTTCATAGGCGTCCGCCGTCAAAAGGGATTGCAGTTCGTTTGCGTCGTCCAACTTGATTTTCGCGATCCAGCCTTCACCGAAGGCGTCGGAATTGATCAAGTCGGGTGTGTTCTCCAAGGCGGTGTTGGTGTCGATGATCTCGCCGGAAACCGGCGCATACACGTCGGAGACGGATTTGACCGATTCGACGACGGCCATGGCGTCTCCTTTTTTGACTTTCCGCCCCGCTTGGGGCAGTTCGACAAACACAATGTCCGTGAGCATTTCTTGAGCGTAATCGGTGATGCCGACGACCACCACGGTATCGCTTTCCGTTTTGACCCATTCATGATCTTGGGAATAAAGCCTGTCTTGAGGATGGGGTTTGGACATCTACACGTCCTCCTTTGCGGTTAAAGTTTTTTTTTTGCGCTTGTAAAAGGGGAGATTAACGACGACAGCTTGCGCTCTCAGTTCCCGGATGGCGATGGTTAGTCTTGTCGCGGGTTGGGCGTACTCGACGTCCACAAAAGCCAATCCAATCGCTTTGTTCAGTGTCGGCGAAAACGACCCCGAGGTCACCCGGCCGATTTCCTTTTCACCGGCATAGACTTTATAACCGTTCCGGGCAATGCCTCGGCCTATGATCTCAAAACCGATCAGACGCCTGCGTATCCCCTTTTCCCGACAGGCCAAGAGGGGCGCTTTACCGGCGAAATCCTTGTTCCAATCGACCAGCCAAGCATAAGGCACTTCCAGAGGACAGACTTCTTCGGTAATATCCTGACCGTTGAGCATCATCCCGGCTTCGAGCCGCAAAGTGTCCCGCGCGCCGAGTCCCGCCGGTTTCAAGCCGATGGGCGCTCCCATATCGAGCAATCGATCCCAAATCGACGCAATATGATCGGCCGCGGCATAAATTTCAAACCCGTCTTCTCCGGTATATCCGCTTCGGGAAACGATCGCCGGAATTTCGGCGACGGTCGATTCCCTGAAATGGTAATAAGGAATGGCGGACAGATCCGTACCGGCCAGAGGCTGCAAAATCTTCTCCGATTGCGGTCCCTGAAGATCGAGTTTACCGATTCGGTCGCTGATATCTTCGACACGACAGTCGAATTTCAAATTCCGCAAAAGGGCCGTCACGCGCAGGACATCCCGCTCGCGGGGGGTGGCGTTGGTGACCAACCAGTATAAATCATCCTGAAACTTGTAGACGGTCAGGTCGTCTATGACCCCGCCTTGATCGTTGAGCAACGCGGAGAGTTTCACCTGGCCTATCCGTTGATCGGTCAGATTTCTCGTCAACGCCGCCTGAAGGAGATCCAATGCCTGGGGACCCTTGACTTCGATTTCTCCCATGTGACAGATGTCAAAAAGCGCGGCACAGATCCTCGTGGTGCGGTGTTCGTCGATCACATTGGAATATTGTACCGGCATCGCCCATCCTCCGAAATCGATGATTTTGGCATGGAGGGCGACATGCCTTTCATAAAGCGGCGTTTGTTTCATGAACACATCCGTCTGGAATTATTTGAAAAGTTTGTCAATCAACGCCTGTTTGTTCTTCGGATAGTAGAGGTTTCCTTCATAATCGACGATCAGCTTGCCTTCCAAGTGATCCATTTCGTGCTGAACCACCCGTGCGGTGTAATCGACGTATCTTTTGCTGATTTTTTCCCCTTTTTCGTTTAAAGCACGCACCTTGATTTCCGGAAAGCGGCTGACCTCGACTTGAATGTCCGGGCAAGACAGACATCCTTCCGCGGCGATGACTTTTTCCCCTCGGGCTTGCGTAATGCGGGGATTGACTAAAACATCGTAATCCTCCGGCGAGAGCTTGGCTTTTTTCTTGCCGCTTTCCACAGTTTTATTGCGAAAAATAATGATTCTTTTATTGATTCCGATTTGCGGGGCTGCCAAGCCCGACGCGTCGTCGCGGCATGTGAAGGAATCGATCAATGACTGAATGTCTTCTTTTTCCTCCTTGCCGAGCGGCGTCTTCAAGTCCGTGGATTTCTGTCTGAGGATGCTCGTGTCGTCCTTATTAATACCGTCATCCGTCCAAAGGGTCAACACTCTCTTGGGGGCCATGCGATTCACCGAAACGAAAAATTTTTTCGGGTATAACACCTATCCAGGCTTATTTCAAGGTTTGTGGGAAAGATCTTTGAAAGAAGTCAAAACGGTTCGATCGCGAAAAAAACAAACAAGCGGCTGTGACGACGGTCACACATGTTAAATGTTGATATTATTGCATATTTATAAATAATCACGTCAGGGGCATCAACTTTTGATGATCTTTCTTCGGACTCTGAAGCGGCCCGTGAAAACCCCGGTGTGAACGGGCGGACTTAATGATTCATTTGTCTTTTGAATACGGTGACTTATTCACAGACGGCGATTTCAAGTGCCTTTTGGCACATCCGTTGCTGATTGTTGAAAATCAATAGACGCGTTAAAGCTTGGGGCTTGACGGAAAAATTCAACGAACTTGAAACAAGAAAGGGGATTTCTCATGAAGAAAAATCTGGCGATGACGATGTTTGGATTTGTGTTTTTCATGTTAACCGTATCATTCGCTCAAGCGGTGACCGCTCCGGATTCAACAGGGCCTTACAGCAAATGCACGTATACGCCTCCGGCCAATTCCGGCTACGCCGCCGCGAAAGTCTATTATCCTTGCAGTTCAACCGGGACGCTTGCGGGCACCACGCTCACCGGGGGGTACACCAATACATACAGTGACATGGAATGGATCGCCAATCACTTGGTGACCCACGGTTATATTGTCTATGCCATGACGCCGACGAACATTTACGGCTACAATTCCAGTTGGACCTCCGCGCACAAAGCCGGTATTGCGATGCTGAAATCGGAAAACACCCGGACCGGCAGCGCCATTTACGGGAAAGTCAATACGGCCAAACTGCAAATCATGGGCTTTTCCAAAGGGGGCGGCGGCGCGCTTTTGGCTTCGGCGTCGCTGGGAGCGGGGGTCAAGGCGACCCAGGCGCTGGCGCCTTACATGGACGCGTCTTACAATTTGAGCGCGACGAAAGCGATCACCGCCTGCTACACCGGGACGTCGGATATCATCGCGTCTCCGTCCAATGTGGTGAAAATGTACAATAGCCTTCCGTCCACAGTCGATCGAACCTTGGGATACTTCAGCGGATTTGCCCATACCGATTGGATGACCGGGAGCACCGCGAATTCCAATGGCAACCGAGCCAAGAAATACATCACGGCCTTCATGAAATACCATCTGGACGGCGATTCAGCCTACTACACCTACCTCTATGGCGCTGAGCATACCATCGATATGAACGCAGGTTGGTTTTACGGCTACGCGCATAACGCAAATTTCTAAAGGGACGATTTACTGGGGCCGGGCCGAATCGATCGGCCGTTTCCGTTGAATCGACGGGTAAACCTTCCGGGGACCCAACCCGGAAGGTTTTTTTATGTCGAGCAAGCGGCGATCGCGCTTGCAAAACAGCGCCATCTTTTGCTAAACAAAACGAACTGGACACAAGTTCAAGGAAAAAACGGTTTTATGAAACGTGATTGATCGAATCATTACCCGTCAATGTCAAAAGGAATTTTCCCGGGCGCTTCTATTTGAGGACAAAGCCGCGCCGGAGCTTCCTGCCGCCGACGAAACACCCCGCCTGCTTTACTTGCATATCCCGTTTTGCGAAGAGCTTTGCCCCTACTGTTCTTTTCATCGCGTCCGACTGGACGATCGGTTGGCCAAAAAATATCACGAAGCCCTGCGCCGTGAAATGGCGCTTTATCAGCGGAGGGGGTATCGTTTTTCGGGGATTTACGTGGGGGGAGGCACGCCGACCGTCCTCATCGCGGAGTTGGCCGAGACGCTTCACCGGGCCCGCGAGCTGTTTCCCATTGTCTCCGTTTCCGTGGAGACCAACCCGAATCACTTGACCGATACAAACGTCCGTATCTTGCAGCAGGCGGGGGTCAACCGTCTGTCGGTGGGGGTCCAGACCTTCGATGACGGCTTGCTTAAAAAAATCGCTCGATATGAAAAGTACGGTTCCGGTGAAGAGATGACCCATCGGCTGGTACAGACGATCGGGAAGTTCGATACGCTCAATGCCGATATGATTTTTAATTTCCCCGGTCAGACGACGGACATGCTTCGGGCCGATTTAGCCCGCTTGTTGGAAATGAAAATGCCCCAAGTGACGTTTTACCCGCTGATGGTCTCGACTCTGACCCGGACGCTCATGAACGAAAAACTTGGAGAAGTTCCTTTCAGCCGGGAGCGCTCCCTATTTTCTCTCATCTTGGAGCAGCTGGACAGAGATTACGAGGCTTCTTCCGCGTGGTGTTTTTCCCGCAGGAAATCCCCCCGCTCATTGATAGATGAATATGTGGTGGATTTTGACGAGTACGCGGGTTTGGGCAGCGGCGCCATCGGTTATTTAAACGGCACTTGCTACGCCAACACGTTCGATATCGAACAGTACATCGACCGGCTTTCGTCCGATCAGTTGCCGTTGCAGGCCGCGCGCACTTTCGGTCTGGCCGACCGTATCCGTTATGATTTTCTGATGAAGCTTTTCAGCACGCGTCTTAATATCGAAGCGTTGGAAAAGAAATACGACGGCAAATTTTTGAAAAATCTCTGGCTGGAAATGACGGCCTTCCGGATGGCCGGTTCTTTTCGTTACTTTCCACCGTATCTTCACCTGACACGACGCGGTCGCTATTACTGGGTGATCATGATGAGGGAGTTTTTCATCGCCGTCAATAACTTCCGGGATTACTGCCGCAAAAAAGCGGGGCTGTTTTCCTAGAACCAAAGACGTCAAGCGGTCGCGCTTGAACCCTCGGGGGCCTTTAAACATGGAGAAAGGGATGGACGATCAAAGAAAAGAGATGCTCAAATCTCTGCCTAAAATCGACGATGTTCTTTTGCTTCTGGAAAAGAAGAAGATTGAGAGCCGCGCGTCGCGCGACCTGATTGCAAAATCCTGCCGCGACCAAGTCCAGCGGCTCAGAGACAACATTCTCCATGCCCCGGTTCGGGATCTTTCATCGATCAAGACGAACGCCGAAGAGGTCGCCAGGCTAGTCGAAGAGGAAATCGATCAATGGCATGTCTATCGGTTGAAGCGATTGGTGAATGCCACAGGGGTGATTTTACACACGAATCTAGGGCGAGCGCCCCTTTGTCCCGAGGCCGTCGACCGGCTGGTCGAGGTGGGACGAGGGTATTCCAATTTGGAGTTCGATTTGGTTCGCGGCGAACGGGGGGTGCGCTACGACCATGTCCGCTCTCTTCTGTGCGCGCTGACCGGGGCCGAAGACGCTCTGATCGTCAACAACAATGCGGCGGCGGTGCTTTTGGTGCTCAATACGCTCGCCGAGCACAAGGAAGCGATCGTCTCACGCGGGGAACTGATCGAAATTGGAGGAGAGTTTCGCATCCCTGAGGTCATGGCCAAAAGCGGCTCGGTTTTGCGCGAAGTCGGCACAACCAACCGCACGAGGCTATCCGATTACGAGAAGGCCATCGGCCCGAATACGGGTGTGATATTGAAAGTACACACGAGCAATTATCGCATCGTCGGCTTTACGGAAGAAACGGCATTGATCCCGTTGGCGGCCCTTGGGAAAAAACATCAGATTCCGGTTTTTAACGACTTGGGCAGTGGGTGCCTGATCCAGCTGGATTGTTTCGGTCTCGCGCATGAACCGACGGTGCGCGAAGTGCTGGCAACCGGCGTGGATGTCGTTTCTTTCAGCGGTGACAAGCTGTTGGGAGGGCCGCAGGCCGGACTCATCGTCGGCAAAAGAGATGCAATCGCCCGGATCAAGAAAAATCCCCTCAATCGGGCGCTGCGCATCGATAAATTCACGCTGGCCGCGCTGGAGGCGACACTTCATCACTACCTTTCGCCGCAAGAGGCCGTCTTGAGGCTGCGCGCGGTCAAATCGTTGACCGAGCCCCTGTCCGAGGTCAAAAAGCGGGCGAGAAAACTTCTGGGGAGGCTCAAGAAAACCGCCGTGCCGGATTTGACGTTTGATCTCAAAATCACCCGAGCCGCCGCCGGAGGGGGATCTCTTCCGACGCAAGACATTCCATCCGCCGCCGTGACGGTTCGATCCTCGAAAATGTCCCCCAGTCGAATGGAGTCCCAACTCCGGCAAGCTGACGTGCCGGTCATCGTCCGGGTCGACGAAGATGAAATTCTTCTGGATTTGCGAACGATCGCGGAGGATGAATTCGGATTCATCGTCGATGGCTTTCGGGCGATGACGGCCTCCGCTGAAAACGCCGCACAAGACGGTGCAGGCGAGTCTATCCCATCCCGGGAAAAGATCATCCCCTCTTCAAGGTGCGAAACGCCGTGACGAGCGATGACGAGTGGATTGAAGATGTGTCGTTCACCGTCGGCCCTGAACAGGCCGGGACAAGATTGGATGTGTTTTTGGCCTTGTCCGATGATTCCTTTTCCCGGTCACAGATCAAATACGCCATCGAAGCGGGCCGTGTGCGTGTCAATGGAAAAGAGTCCAAAGCGAGCCTGCGTCTCAAAGCCGGGGACACGGTCACGATGCGTGTCGAGCAGGCCCAAGAGGTTTTGGCCGTCGCTCAGGATATTCCTCTGGACATCGTTTATGAAGATGACGCGATTATCGTGGTGAACAAGCCGGCAGGCATGGTGGTTCATCCCGCGCCGGGCAATCCCGACCAGACGCTCGTCAACGCCCTGTTGTTTCACTGCCGCGATCTGTCCGGGATTGGGGGGGCCTTGCGGCCGGGTATTGTGCACCGCTTGGACAAGGAAACGTCGGGGCTCATTGTGGCGGCGAAAACCGACGAGGCACACCGCCGACTGTCCGCCCAGTTTGAAAGTCGGGACGTGCATAAAAAATATCTCGCCTTGGTTTGGGGCGACGTCAAAGGGGGACGAGGCGACATTGTCCTTCCGATCGGCCGCCACCCGGCGGATCGCAAAAAGATGTCCACCAAAAGCCGTTATGGCAAAGCCGCGTTGACCCTTTGGCGGGTTAAAGAGCGCTTCGGCACCGCCACCCTCTTGGACGTCGAAATCAAAACCGGCCGTACGCATCAGATTCGTGTCCATTTGACGGAGCGCGGCTGGCCGATCGTCGGGGACACCGTCTACGGTACGCCCCGCCTGCAAACCATCAAGGATCCCGCGCTTCGAAGTCAGATCAAAGGGTTGAACCGCCATGCCCTTCATGCCGCGCAGCTTTCGTTTTTACACCCGCAGACTCATGAGCGGATGGTTTTTGTCTCGCCCCTGCCGCCCGACATGGAAACCTTGTTGAGTGCGTTTCGCGCCGCCATCCCCTCCGCACCGCGGGAATCCAGTTTACAAAGCGGGAAAGATCAGTTAAAAGAGTAGCATGTTTCCCGTCGCCAAAAAAAAATCCATCGCCTATCTGCATGCGCCGGTCTTCACCCCATGCGACTTTCTGGTGCACGCCTTCTGCACGCGCATCGGCGGCGTCTCACGGGACGAATATCAAAGCCTCAACATCAGCTTCAAGGAAGGGGATGAGGAATTCCGGGTCCTCGCCAACTGGGACAGGCTGGCGACGGCGTTTGAAATACCGATGGAGAATTTTTTAGTCCTCAATCAGGTCCATGGCGACGACGTGCTGGTGATCAAGCCGCTGGGGGAGTATTTCACCTCGCGGGATCAACTGAATTACGACGCCGTCGTGACGAACCGGCCCAATTTGGCTTTGTGTATCAAGACCGCGGATTGCGCGCCGATTTTCCTCGTCGACCCCGTCCGAAAAGCCATTGCGGCCATCCACGCCGGATGGCGGGGAACGGCCTTGCAGATCGCCGCTAAAACGGCGCGTCTGATGGTTACCCAATATCGGTCAAATCCGCGGGATCTCCTGGCCGCTATCGGTCCTTCGATCGGACGTTGCTGCTACGAAGTGGACGAGCCGGCTGTCGAGGCGTTTCGACGTCAAGGCAGGGTCGAGACTTTTCTTCTCCCCGGCCGAAAGAAAAACCACTGGATGCTTGATTTGGTCGAAGCCAACCGTCTTCAACTTTTGGAGGTCGGGCTCCTCGAGAAGCACATCGAGACATCCGGTTGGTGCACGACTTGCAACCCGGACGCCTTCTTTTCGCATCGCGGTTCCGGCGGTGTCACAGGACGACAGGTCAATTTTCTCATGATCAAAGGCGAACCGATTTGCAAGGCGTTTCTTTTGCGTGAAGACATCGATCGGCTGCATTAACCAATTTCCTTAGGCCAGGAGGTTTTATGAATCTCAAGCCCATTTTCGAACCCCGGACGATGGCGGTCATCGGCGTGTCCGCCGTGAACGACCGCCACCCCGCCAACGTCATTTTCATCAAAAACCGCAACCGGTATCCGCTGGATGTTTTTGCGGTCAATCCCCGCGGCGGAAAGCTGCATGAAGATCCCGTCTATCCTTCCGTCGCTCACCTCCCCAAAAAAATCGATTTGGCCGTCATTGCGACCCGCGCCGATGCGGTGCCGGAGGTGATGGCCGAATGCGTTTCGTCCGGCGTGAAATCGGCGATCGTCATCTCCGGGGGATTCACGGAAGGTGGACGCCAAGACTTGCAAAATCGAATGGTTGCCATCGCCAAAGAAGCACGCTTTCCTTTCATCGGCCCCAACTGTCTGGGGGTGTATGTTCCACGCCGGGTCGACACGTTCTTTCTGCCCGTCGAGCGCATGATCAAGCCGGAAGCGGGCGGCGTGGCCTTTGTGAGCCAAAGCGGCGGCATTCTGGTGGACCACATGATTCAATTCGCCCAGCAAGGGGTGGGATTGGCCAAGGCCGTCAGCATCGGCAACAAAGCCTTCATTCAGGAGAAAGATCTGTTGGAATATCTCGTTCGAGACCCGGCCACAAAGGTCATTGCCTTCTACAGCGAAGGCTTCGGGAGGGGTGAAGGACGCGAATTTGTACTGGCGGCCCATCGGTCGCCCAAACCGGTTGTGATCATGAAATCCGGTAAAACCGTTGCGGGAAACCGCGCCGTCTCCAGTCATACCGCGTCGCTTGCCGGCGACTACGCCAGTTTCTCGGCCGCCATCGCCCAGCATAATGTCCTGGAGGCGGTCAGTGAGCAGGAAATGGTCTCGTTTTGCGAAGTTTTGAGCTCTTACACCAAGCCGATCAGCGGCCGTATCGGTATTATCACCGGAAGCGGGGGCCACGGCGCCATGGCCGTCGACGCCTGTACGCTGTGCGGATTAAAAGTCCCGCAACTGCCCGAAACGACGCAAACCCAAGTCCGCCAGGGGCTCGCCGAAAGCATCCGTGCCATCGCGTCCGTGTCCAATCCTGTCGATCTGACCGGCAGCGCCGTGGACGAGGATTTCGTCGTCGCCGCTCAGACGCTGGGGGCCTCTCCGGATGTTGATTGTATCTTGATTTTGCTTTTGCCTTATATTCCGGGGATCACGCTCGATATTGGCGTCAAATTGAGTGCGGTTTCAAAATCGTCCGGCAAACCGTTTATCGCGTACGTGCCGCAGGTCCAAAAATACGACATGCTGATTGAGGGGTTCGAACAAAACGGTCTTCCGGTGTCGCCTTCCATTGAAGGCGCCGTCTGCATGGCCAAAGCATTGGTGAGGAGGCAACCATGCTGAAAAAAGAGATCAAAGAGATTCTGGATCGATCCAGACTGTGGGGATGGGTTTTGGAACCTGACGCGCAAAAAATATTCTCGCTGTGCGGCTTTTCGGTTCCAAGATATGCGATGGTTCAATCGGCCGATCAGGCTTTGACGGCTGCGCGCAAAATCGGCTATCCCGTGGTTGCCAAGATCGTCTCCCCCGCCGTGATGCACAAATCGGACGTGAAAGGGGTGGCCGTGGGCATCGGCGACGATCAGACCCTGTTGGAAACGTTGGATCGTTTCCAGCGCATCGACGGTTTCAAAGGGATGCTCGTGGCTCAGATGGTCAAAGGACTCGAGCTCATTTTCGGGGCAAAAAACGATGTCCAGTTCGGCCCGATGATTCTGTTGGGGATGGGCGGCGTGGGCGTCGAACTATACAAAGACGTCGTGCTGCGCATGGCGCCGCTTGCCAAATGCGATACGGAACGGATGATTGAGGGGCTCAAAGCGGGCAAACTGCTTTTGGGGTATCGGGGGGCCGAGCCGGTCGATCTGGAGTTGCTCAAAAAGACCCTCATGAAATTCTCTCGGCTCGTGATGGATTTACAGGAGGTATTCGACTCCATTGACTTAAATCCCGTCATGTGCACGTCGAAGGATTGTATCATTGCGGATTCAAGAATCATTCTCAAGGAGACAGGTTGAACCGTCGCGGTTCGGAGAGGCTTGCGGATCGATGTCCCTAAGCAGAATCCCGTAAAAAAGGGCGCGTCCTTTCGGCGCGCGCCCCTGGGTAAAAAGTTGGTTGTCATGTTAACGCCTTTCGCCCTTTTCCCCGCTCTTTCCGCGCGAACTTTCGCAGGCGTTGAAGATTGCCGGATCCGCGAGAACACGAAAGCTGTGATGGCCAATCTTCCAACCATCATCCGTCAAGGATCCTTTCACTGTGACGTCTATGAATACCACAATATGTAGATAGGGTCAATACAAATAACACTATATGTTGTAAATGAAGCGGGGATCGGGGCATCGGATGATCGAAAGCGTCGGCCGCCGAAGGGTGGAAAATCTATCGCCAAGAATTCTCGCCGTCGAGAAAGAATGGGCGATGGGGATCAAACAGATGAAAGCGATCGCCACAGAAAGGAGGGGGAAATGACCCCTGGAGTGAAAATAAATCGTCCTTGGTTCAGGCACTACCCAAAGCATGTTCCCCGCTCGCTGCAATATCCGGCCTTTCCCGTGCATCATTTTTTAACCCGGACGGCGGCTTTACGCCCCGGCGATATCGCCATGACTTTCAACGGCCAGGATACAACGTATGGAGCGTTCGACGCCTGGGTCAACCGGTTTGCCTCTGTTTTGCAAAAACAGGGGATCGAAAAAGGGGATCGGGTCGCGCTCATTTTGGTCAATTCACCGATCTATGCGATTTCCTTCTTCGCGTTGATGAAGCTGGGCGCATGCGCGGTCAATCTCAGTGTTGGGATCAGCGGGGCTGAACTGGTGTTTTGTCTTCAAAACGCCGGGGCGCGCGTGGTGATCACTCTCGATGTCTTTATCCGACACCTCTATGAGGTGATCTCTGAAACGCCTGTTCGGACGGTTGTCGTTCATTCGGTCTTTGGATTGGAAAAAAAGCTTCCGCAAAGCAAATCGCTTCCGAAGTCTCTTATTTACGCGGATGTGATGGCTGAGATACAAGACGCGCCGGAGCCCACCGTCGAGGTGTCAACCGACGATGTGGCCGTGTTGCAGTATACCAGCGGTTCGACGGGCCTCCCCAAAGCGGCGACGCTCTTACATGGGAATCTCGTGGCGAGTGTCTGTCAGTCTGACGCCTGGATGGGGATCGATGATCTGGGCAACGCGCCCGTCCTTTGTATCATTCCTTTTTTCCATGTCTTCGGGCTTGTGGCCGGATTGATCACGTCCGTGAAAAAAGGGTACCGGATGCTCATTTGCCCTCGGATGGATGCCATGGACATTCTGTCTGTGACGCAAATGCTAAAGACCTTAAGACCCGTGTCCTTTCCGGCCGTGCCGAGTCTCTGGAACGCCATTCTCTCTCTGCCGGACGATCAAGCCAAGGATCATCTGTCGTCGATCCGGGTTGCGATCACCGGTGGAGCGCCGGTTCCGCCTGGGCTCCATGATCGCTACACCGCCCTGACGGGGAAGAAGCTGCTGGAAGCTTATGGTTTGTCTGAAGCGGCTTCGGCCACCCATGTGGCGCCTTATCCGGCGGGGGCGCCGGTGGGATCGATCGGCCTTCCGCTTCCGGACACGGATGCCAAGATTGTGGATATCGAAACCGGCCAAAGAACATGTCCGCCCGGCGAAATCGGCGAGCTTGCCGTAAAAGGGCCTCAGGTTATGCGCCGTTACTGGAACAATGATGAACTCACCGCCGCCGTGCTCAAGGATGGATGGTTTTTCACGCGGGATTTGGCGCGGATGGACGAGGAGGGCTTCTTTTATCTGGTCGACCGCAAGGATGACATGATCATCTGCAAGGGATTCAATGTCTATCCAAATGAAATCGAGACGTTTTTGAAACGGCATCCGGCGGTGGCGGATGCGGCGGTCGTGGGAAAGCCAGACCGCCTCAGAGGCCAGTCGGTGGTCGCGTTTGTGGTCTTGAAGGAGGGAGACCGAACAGATCCAGAGGCCTTGTGGGCCTATTGCCGGGAAGGACTTCCCGACTACCGCAGGCCCAAAGCGATTCTAATCCGAGACAGCATTCCCCGTGATCCATCAGGAAAAGTGCTCAGAAAAGACCTCAAAGGAAACATCTAGCCGGCTTCAACCCGCAATTCTTCATTGACAGGGCAGCCGTTCGGTATTACTAGAAAGACCGGTTGCGCGTCAGACCAAAGGAGTCAGGAGATGATTGTTGTCACTGGAGGGGCCGGATTCATCGGCAGCGCTTTTGTTTGGAAATTGAACCGGGAAGGCCGCGAGGATATCGTCATCGTCGATCGTCTGGGAACATCTGAAAAATGGAAAAATCTGGTCAATCTCCGGTATGCCGATTATGTGCACAAAGACGATTTTTATCAGAGAATTTTAAATGATACGGTCCCTTTTGATGTGGAAGCGATCGTCCACATGGGGGCCTGTTCGTCGACGACGGAGCGAAACGCCGATTATCTTTGGCAAAATAACCATGTCTATACAAGCGTGCTGGCTCAATGGGCCATCAAACGGAAAATCCGTTTTATCTATGCCAGTTCCGCCGCCACATACGGCGACGGCAGCCTGGGATTTTCCGACGAGCATGACGCGATCGGTCGGCTCAAACCCATCAACATGTACGGCTACTCCAAGCAGGTCTTTGACCTGCGCGTTTTACGGCATGGCTGGGAAAATGAAATCACCGGCATCAAATTCTTCAATGTGTTCGGTCCCAACGAATACCACAAAGGGGACATGGCCAGTGTCGTCTTTAAATCCTTTCATCAAATTCGGCAAACCGGCAAGGTGCGACTTTTCAAGTCCTATCGGCCGGAGTACGGCGACGGTGGGCAGATGCGCGATTTCATCTATGTCAAGGACTGCGTCAACGCCCTGTGGTGGTTGTATCGACATCCGGATGTCAACGGCATTTTCAATCTGGGCACGGGGACGGCCAGAAGTTGGAACGATTTGATCGGCGCCGTCTTTGACGCGATGGGACGCGCGAAGGCCGTCGAATTTATCGAGATGCCCGAGACGCTGCGCGACCAGTACCAGTATTTCACGCAAGCCCAGATGGACAAGCTTCGGAATTGCGGCGGCCCGGTGTCCTTTGCCCCTCTGGAAGAGTCCGTTCGTGATTATGTCCAAAACCATCTCATGAAGTCGGACCCTCATTTGGGCAATGAAAGATAAAAAACATCAAAACGGTGACCTGACCGTTGGCGAGGCACCGCGCAACGGATATTCATTGAACACAGCCATGGGATAGGAAAAATGCAAAGAGAGATTGTCTGTATCATTCCATCGCGGTATGAGTCGAGCCGTTTCCCGGGAAAACCGCTTGCGGATTTGTGCGGCAGGCCGATGATTCAGCACGTCTATGAGCGCGTCGCGCGCGCCCGGGCCGTGCCCTACGTGGCGGTCGCGACCGATGATTTTCGCATTTTCAACGCCGTCAGAAATTTCGGTGGCAACGCCATCATGACCGCCGCTTCGCACCGCTCCGGCACCGACCGCATCGCGGAAGCGGTCCAAACGTTGAATCTTTCGGATGACGCCATCGTCGTCAACATTCAGGGCGATCAGCCGATTTTCGAGCCCGGACAAGTGGACGAGGTCATCGCGCCGCTTTTGAAAGATCCGTCTTTGCCGATGTCCACGCTGATTTATAAAATTGTTCGAGAAGAGGAGATCACCCACCCGCACGCGGTGAAAGTCGTTTTCGACGCGCAGCATTTCGCCTTGTATTTCTCTCGGTCGACCATTCCCTACGTGCGCGATAAAAAGCTTTCGGTCGATTATTACAAGCACCACGGTATTTACGCCTACCGCCGGGACTTTTTGGATGTCTTCACCCAACTGCCCGAAGGAAGACTCGAAAAGCTCGAGGCCCTCGAGCAGCTGCGCGCGCTGGAACACGGTCACAAAATCAAGTGCGTCATCACACCCCACGACTCCGTGGAAGTGGACAATGAACAGGAACTCGACCGGGTGCGCCGAATTTTGACGGGCGGGTGACATCCGCGGGCGCAACGGCCATGAGCGATCCAAATCCCTGAACCGGTTTTGCCGGTTCAGGGATTTTTGGTCGATCAATCTTTAAAAACGGCGCCTGTGGAGGCGGAGGTGACCATGCGGGCGTAGCGCGCCAGATAGCCGGTGGTGATGGCCGGTGTCCATGGCTTGAGCGCTTTGCGGCGGCGGGCGAGTTCCGCGTCGCTCACTTTCAATTCGAGCTTTTTGGCGGGGATGTCGATGCGGATGACATCCCCTTCCTTCACGAGGGCGATCGATCCCCCTTCCGCCGCTTCCGGCGAAATATGGCCGATGGCCGCGCCTTGGGTTCCGCCGCTGAAACGTCCATCCGTCAGCAAGGCGACGGATTTGTCTAAGCCCATGCCGACGATGGCCGACGTGGGAGCGAGCATTTCGCGCATGCCGGGCCCTCCTTTGGGGCCTTCATAACGGATGACGACGATATCACCGGGCTTGATCTTTCCTCCCAAGATGGCGGTGATGGCGTCATCTTCACAATCGAAAACGCGCGCCCGCCCCTCATTGACT
>CAZPTW010000015.1:0-16201 GCA_964589235.1 uncultured Smithella sp.
ATTCTTTTCAAGATAGGCCACCATTCTTTCAACGTATGCTTAGTAGACAGAAGATTTTTTGAGTCTGTCAGCTTGCGCCAGAAAGACAAGAAGCGCCCCAGAATTTCCGTCTGCTCTGACTCGATTTCTCCATAGGGCAAAAGGCCTGCGTAGAGTTCCGGCTCTCTGCCATCAAACATTATTCCTGCCAAAAGCCGATTCAATCCTTGTCTCCAGGTGTTTTGACTGAAATCAGGTACATTGAAAGATCGACGATGAGTCTCATCGATTCCCCATTTGATGTAGGTTTGATCAATCCAGTATTGAATCAATTCCTTATCTTCGGCCGATATTTCAAATTTCTCACTGACTGCCGGATTATCCAAAAAAAAGAAAACATCGCTCGCTTTGAAGCGGGTTTCAACAAGATCCAATAGAAAAAACAATCCGGTCGCCACGACGTTGGCGGCAAGAAGAGAGCGATCCTCGATGGAATATGGAATTTTTGGATCACGTGCTTCGAAAACAGCCTCAATATACGGGGCATACGTCTCGATGTCCGGTGTCATTACGAGCACATTTTCCGGAACAATGGTCGAATCTTTTTCGAAAAGACTCAATAATATATCGTGAAGGGCTTCCACCTCTCGAAAGTGGTTGTAACAGGCATGAATCTGAATCGTATCATCATCGAAAGGAATCCGTTCTTTCATTCCCTTTTCGTTCAGAGGTTCGCTTAGAGAATAAATATCGTCTTGGATTTTATGCAGAAGAGTATCTCTCTCAATACCGGAAAAAAGATCATGAAATGTCAGAGGCAAGTCTTCCAGAAGCTGGAAAAATTCTCTCCCCTGCGCGCCCCATGATGCCAGAAGTGAGTTACCCGTTTCCAAATGGAGTTCTTCGACCCAATCAAGTTTGTCTTCTGGCACTTTGCGGATAATGCGTGCAATTTCCCGATCGGATTTTATGTTTGCCCAATATTCTCGTGATGGATTCAGATAATAGTAGTCAATCGGCATCCTCTCTGAAAGTCTGACCAGGATATCCAAATGGTATGGCGGGAGATAAGAGATGCCAAAAACCGATAAACGCTCGGGTAATATTTCAGGGCGATTAGGTTTATCTTTCATGGCATCGATCAATTTTCTCCAAAGTGCGGCTCTGTGAAAACCGATTTTTTCACCAGGGATATTCCGCCAAAGAATAGCCTGCCATTCCTCCTCTGGTCGTATATTTCTTTCTTCTTCCCATCTTAAGAGCGTATCTGGACGGAAAATTGAGTACTGGTCGAAAGTATGGGCGATCTTAACGGCGAGCTGATACGTTTTGTAATGATCCATTGCCTCGCCAAGATAGTTTCGGATGTCAATAAATTTTTTATGTTCTTTGAAACGCAACAAAAGCTCAAATATCCTCCACACCAATACGCCTTCTTCAAATATTGGATTTTTTTCGTATTCAGGGATAAATGCCTGAAAGATGTCTTCTAGAAACGCATTCGGAAAAGGAAAATAATAATTGGCCGCCACACCAGAATATTTCGCAAGTTGAAGCCAAATCCATTTGGCCATACCAGAGCTTTGAACAAGAATGACTTCCTGTCTTAATATTGAAGATGGCGGTGTGTTCAATCGGCTTGCCATCACGACAACAAGATTTTCCAATCGGTTGGAAATAAACACATTCATGATTGATTTTTTTTCTTTCCTGAACTAGATGGAATCATTACCACAAAATTTCATACCGATAAAAGCTTTTATAAGGTAAACATGAGATACTTTGTAAATAAGACGGATCTTTATCATAAGCATGATATCAAGACGTTAGGCTGGGAAATGACGGTTTGCAATGCTTTATTTCCAGAAAACGGTCTTTGCCGCTCAGTGCTTAAAACCCCTGGTTCCTTCGGCGTTCATCTCTTTCATTATCTTCAACGCTTCATTCCGTTGAAGCAACTTCATACAGTCCTGGAAGTCGGCGGCGGGATGGGATATCTGATGCGTGATTTTCTTTCCCTCGTTCCGAATCTAAAAGTGACGATGTTGGATATTTGCCCCTTTTTACTGGAAAAACAAAAACAATCTCTTGCCGGAATGCCCGTTCAATTTTGCGAGATGGATTTTCTCGCCATGTCTGATGCCGATCTTAAACATTATGATCTTGTAATCCTCAATGAAAATTTAGGCGATTTTCCAACACTCGTGGCAAGCCAAGATGCTCGTTGTCCACCCGATTCGGAAACGCTCCAATGGATCAAGAAGGTCGCTGATTACGAGGAAGAATTTTCTCTCAAATTTGCAGCAAATGAGAACATCAACATCGGCGCCCTCATGATCGTGGAAAAACTTTGCGGTGCCAGAATACCATATATTTTCTTAAGCGAGCACAGCTGTGAAACTTCTCATGATGATCCATCATTTCCCTGCCTGAATTTCCGTGCGATGGGAAATCCTGAGAAAATAGCCCTAAACGGCCACGATGAATATTCCATTAGATTTTCCCACTTAAAAAAAATTGCCCAACAATTCCAATATAAAGTCATTCGAGGTCCATACACCGACTTCCTTTACCTCAACCTCAGCGAAAAAGTGAAGACGGCACTTCGCTGTCCAACACCGATGTCTGATGACCAAGAAATCATTCAACAATTTGTTTATGATCTTCATAAATACGAATACATGATACTCATCAATACCGTACCTAAGAAAGGATAATGCATCATGAAATTACGTAATGTGTTCATTATCGCGTCGGCTCTTGTGTTGTTTAATCCTCAAAACGCTTTTCCTTTCCGTTGTGGATCAGGGTTGGTTTCTACTGGAGATACGAAAACGCAAGTATTGGTGACCTGTGGTAAACCTACAAGCAAAGAATCAACCTGCGAAGGACGCAAAACAACATCGACTATTGAAAAAAATGGGTCGATCAGAAAACAAAGCAGGTGTTCACATAAAGTTGAAGTCTGGCATTACAATTGTGGGGAAAATGATTATATTTATGCTCTGACTTTCGAAAATGGGAAGCTCGCGAACGAAACAACGGAAGGTCGTGGAAAAGGAAGATCGGATTGTTTAGGAAAGTAAAAGGGGGCTATATCAAATGATCCAGAACGATATTTGCGTTGACAGTGGTCAGTTCCCCGTGATTATCCGCGGGTTTTAAGTTGCTATTCCATCATCCAAATTTTTCTCGGCGAAATACCGTTTGCCGTCAACGAAAGTCTGCATTGGTGTTCTTTCCTGACAACGTATTCCCTGATGCGTTCGTCCAGAACGGTAATGGTCTATATAGGCATCCAGAACCGTGGAGATTACCAAAAATCTTTTTTCAAACTCATTGAGAATTGTCTGATGAAACCGCTCAAAAATCCCGTTGGTCTACGGATGTCCAACCTTGGTTTTTTTACAGCTCAATCTCATTGAGCCGCAAATGAAGCGAATAAGGATGCTGATCCGGCGATCCGCAATATCCCGTCCTCCGACCCGTCAACACGCGCAAAACGGGAATTCTCTGTTTTTCAAAGAACGACAGAACCCGATCATTCAACGCATCCGCCGCCGTGACAGGAACCTTGGCAAAAGCCACCGATGAATACGTGTCTATAATGGTCTGCTGGTAGATACGCCCGAAATCCTTTAAATAACCGACAAAAAAGACCCGGTTGATCAAATCCCCCGGATGTGTCGTTTCGATCTCAACAGGTGAAATTTCTCTCTCCCGCTTGACACTTTCCAATGCCGCTATACATGGCATCTACAATAATTGCACGTAAATGGTGCCACTCTGATTGGAGACGGATCTAATTCATCAATTGTGTTTGAACAGCAAATACCCATTCATGAAGAATGTCGAAATACATATGGTACAAGATGTTTTCAAACGCGCTCCAGCGGATTGATCGGGGCTATATAGCGGCAAGACATCCAGTTGCAAAAGGCAAAGATGCGTGAATAGTCATGGGCGTTAAGCTCTCGCATGGTGCGGGCGAGTGTTGTCGTGTATCGGAACGATCTTGATCCTCGCCGGTGAAGGAGCAGTAATCATTTTAAAAAATAACTGAAAATGCCAAGCAATGAATGCTTTGGGTGGCATTGACACCATAGGACGATCATCTTGTGGACAAAGAACCACAAATAAGGATTGCATGCTACAAGTTGGCTTATGGCACTCTTAGCGATCGTAATTTATGGGAGCAATCCACATGGTTCAATGTGAACCATGTGGATTGAAGTGGCATTCTTCTTTTCATCATCGGTTAGAATCCTTTCTTATGGCTGGTTAGGGTTGTATTTTTTTTACGCCTGTCAAACCTCAAGATCGACTTGTGCAACCACTGGGTGAGATGGATGCCGATCAAACCAAACGAAAGTAAAAGTCTCTGGTTCTGATGAACAAAATGGCATGTTTTCATTATCGGCCAAATGATAGGACAAAAGTATTCTGTCTCAAAAAAGTCTGTTCGTTGCCGAAATTGCGAGGAACTTTACGAAGGCCTTCAATGATCTTGCGAGACATTCGTAACGCACAGTATAGAGGACATTATTTGAAAGCTCATGAATCTGAATGATGAGTTTACTCATTATCCACCTTCTTGAATTATCTTCGATAATGGCACAAAGGCATTTTATGGGTAACAATATTTGTCTCTAAATTAAGAGGGAGGCTCCGCTGAAACAATGTATTATCATCTGTGCCACACGATACAAGCTTTCAACGTTGCGTGATGATTGTCATTTTAGGTTATCCCCAAAGATCAATGAAATGAATATATTTAAAAAGGAAACGTTCCATGTCATGACTCGATCCAAAAATCGACTTGACACAAGAATAATATTATTTATAAATTCGTAACACTGCAGTGTCGGGAGTCGTCCTGTAATCAGGAACAGAATGGGGCCAATCGGATCGTGGGGCTTGACGAAATAAAAAGTCGGGGATTACATATCAAAAGAGACGGCGATGCTGTTTTTGCAAGGAATGCGATGACCAAAGGAGTGCTGGCGTCTATTGCTTTGCATGCCTTCATGGTCCTGTCGTTATTCAGCGGACCGCTTGTTCCATTGAGCCCGCCATCTCAAGTGATGGTCGTGACGTTTCATGATGAAAAGGAGAGTCCGTCCTCTTCCGGCCTCTCGGTTGCGACCACGCGTGTCCGACCGGCCAAATCGATGACCATCCTTAAGAAAAATGAGACGGCCGGACTTGGAAAATCTGACTTACGTGTGGCATCCCTTATCAGTGAACCGGTCCAGGATTTGGAAAGAATCATCGAAAACCGTCCGGTGGCCGAAAAAGAAAATAGCCTCCCTGAATCGACGCTCGGTTTTAAGAATGCGGGGGAGCGTTATGGTGCTCAGACTCCTAAACAAGGGGGGAACGAAGACGCCGAAGTGATAATGAATAAAGGCGGTAACGGGTCAAATGCCGGCGATATCCGTTGGGGTGAAAAAGGGGCTCCCTCGTTTGCCCATCAAGAAGTCCCAGTCTATCCAATGCTTGCCCGGAGACTAGGGAAAGAGGGGAAGGTTCTTTTGAAACTGTTGATTGATGAGAAAGGTCAGTTGAAGAATGTCGAGGTCATTGAAGCGGCCGGTTATGGTTTTACGGAGGCGTCTTTGGAAGCAGTCAAAAAATCGACCTTTGAGCCGGGCTTTCGTAATGGGGCCAGGGTCGCCACGCAGGTTCTACTGCCAGTGAGTTTCCGTCTTAAGTGAAAACGTGAATATGGAAAAAGGGGTGTCAAATTCTCACGCGAAGTTGAGGATGAAAATGCATTGCGCCCTACGCGGGTTCTGAAAAGAAAACGAAGGAGAAAATCATGTCGAAGAGATTATGCTTGATCATCAGTCTGATGATGCTTTTGTGGTCGATTTCAATGGTGTGCGCGCAAGAAAGAGAAACCCATGGCGCTGAAAAATCTAAGGACAGCCGAGTGGAGCGAAAGGCCGGCGCGATCGATAACGATGTCGTCCGTTTTAAGGAAATCGTCGTGACGACGACACCGATTGCCAATCCGGTAACGCCCGTGACCAGCCGGTTCGCGACACAGCGAAACGTCGTCACGGATGATCAGATCAAAGAACAAAACAGCCTTGATTTCCAGTCGACATTGCGTGATGTGCCCGGTGTCATGTATCAAAGCAAGAATCTGATGGGCACACAAACCAGTCACAGTCTTTATATCCGTGGCCGAGGCGCGGATCATCCAAGCGCAGATTTTGCCATTTTATACGACGATGTGCCGCGTTACGGCGCCCTTTTCGGGCAAGTGCTGGGAGACGGCATCGCACTTTCCACCATCGGGAGTGTCGACGTGTATAAAAGCCCGCAGCCGTCCGAATTCGGCAGCGGATATGCCTCCATCAATGTGAAACCACGCTACATGAAGGAGGAAGGCCAAGAGGGGAACGCGGAGGTCAGTGCCGGAAGTTTCGGAACCTTCGGACAGAGTCTGTCGGCCGGTGTCAAGAAAGGGCCTTTCGATATTTATGTCGCGCAAAGCTGGGCCTCCACAGACGGTCATCGCGATCATTCGCGCGCTCAGCAGCAAAGTTACTATGCCAATACAGGTTATCAATTGGCAGAACATTGGACGCTTCGTTTTTTGGCGAACTATGTCGAGGGCCAGACGGCGGCTCCCATGCCGGAAACAACGCCAACCCCGATAAACGGTGTGAGCTGGCCGATGGCGGAACGATTTGACACATCGACATTTTTATCGACTCTGAGTCTCAACAATCATTACGACCGAGCCTTTGGTTATATCAAGGCTTATCTGAACGAGACGGATTTCGACTTGCTTCAGGAATTGACAAACGGTGTGCGCTATGCTGCTGGAACAGGCGGTCTATGGTCTCGACAAAAGGCGATTTTGTATGGCGTTCGGGCCAAAGAAAAGATGATGTTTGGAGCGGGTGGCGAGGTGGTCATCGGGGTGGACGTTGATGTCGCCGAACTCAAAAACACCCAAAGAACGTATAGCGGGTTGGCTGTGGCCGGGATCAATGGAGGGCTCGCTGAGCGAATCTGGGATTTTCCGAGGACGATTTTGATGTCCCCATACGTGGCCTTAAACTACTTGTTTGGACGTTCGGATGGATTTCATGCCGTGCCGTCTGCCGGATACCGGTATTTGTATCACAATGAGTTCGAATCGTCATCTTCTTACCAGGCGGGGCTTGTCGCGGGTTACGCGCATACAGACCTCCATCTCCATTATGCCAGGGGCGTGAATTATCCTTCTCCCATTGTCGTTATGAATATGGTTTTGATCAATGCGCCGCTGTCCAATGGCAATGAGTACTGGAAAAAGATCAAACCAGAGACGGTGGATCATTACGAAATCGGTTTGACCCATACTTGGCCGCAGAGAGCCTCTTTGGGGATGACAGCTTTTTATGACGAAGGCAGAGATCGCTACCTGGCTTATATGTTCGGATCCATACCAGTGACCTTCAACGATCCAAACGGACAGTACCTCATCCGCGGCCTGGAGGTAACAGGCACGTTCGTTCCAATGAAGAAGCTCGAGTGCTTTGTCGGTGCCACACTCTTGGATGCCCGAGCAACCGGCGCAAACGGTATTGAACGCAAACATATGCCTTATACGCCCGGCTTTCAATTCCAGGCGGGAATCAACTGGTCTTTTTGGGAACATTTTCGTGCTCGTCTCGATATGCAATACCTTCAGGACGTATACGCAGCCACGAATATGCGCAGTGGCACTTTCAATTTCAACGAGTTGACTGACGCCAACAAGCTGGAAGATTTTGTTTTGGCCAATGGCCGACTCGGATATCTTTTCGATTACAAACCTTTGCGTGTTGTCGGGTCGGAAGTCTACGTGGCGGTCAACAATATCTTCAACCGCCATTACGAGTACGCCAAAGGGTACGGTATGCCAGGCATTACAGTATTTGCCGGCGTGACGTTGAAGTTTCAATAAAGACGTTGGAGGTCAAAGGAAAACATGAAAGTCAATGGTGGACGAACCCTTCGATACGGCTGGAGATAGACTGAAGATGTTCTGGAAAAGAATCACAAAGATTTTGTTTCTGATGAATGGATTTCTCATTTGTTTGTGCTCCATCGTCAACGGGGGAGAACCCGCAATTCAAACAAGATCAACCTATTCAATTGTCGCCTCCGATACGATTCTGGCCGGGATGGCAGAAACCCTGCTTCCACGTGGCCGCTATTTCGTTGAGGCAATACTGCCGCCTGGGCAATGTCCGGGCCATTATGACGTCAAACTCTCCGATATCGAAAAAATCCAAAAGGCCGATCTGGTATTGTCCTTTCGCGGCATGCCTTTCATGGGCAAAATCCAGTCGGCTGGACAAAATGGGGTCGTCTTTGAAACGAATGGTCGAAATTGGATGGTTCCGGATTCTTATATTTTGGGAATGAATTCCATGGCCGAGGAACTGATCCGACGTTTTCCCGCCGATCGGAATGAAATATTGCAAAGAAAAGAAGAAGCCATCAGCCATATTCGTGCCGAAAGCCGAATACTTCTAAACAAAGTCAGACAGGCAGGACTTCCAGGCCAAGCCGTCTTGGCGTCATCCATGCAGAAGGAGCCTCTCGAGTGGATGGGGCTTCGGGTAGTGGGCGTATACGGCAGACCCGAAACCATATCGACACGGGAGGTGATTCGATTGGTTCGATTGGGTCGGAAGGAAAAAGTTCTCGCCGTCATCGACAATCTTCAATCCGGGCCGGACGCCGGAAGAAGCATTGCGCAAACATTGACACGACCACATATCGTGCTTAGCAATTTCCCTTCGGAGCGGGGTTACCTAGCCACACTTCAGGAAAATGTAAATACCGTTTTGGCGGCTTTGGAGTAAAAATGTCCGAACCGGTTCTTGAAATGATCGATGTTACTGTCCGAAAGCGGACATCTCGAATACTTGCCGGCATCGATCTTTGTGTCAGGCAAGATGAATTCGTAGGGGTGATCGGTCCCAACGGGGCTGGGAAAACAACGCTTCTCAATGTCGTCGCCGGTTTTGAAAATTTTTCCGGCCGGTTGTTCCTTTTTGGATCGCCCCAAGCGGTTAGACGATCACGACGCTTACGCTTACGTGTAGGCTATGTGCCCCAGCAATTGCAAGTCGACCCCTCCTTCCCGATTCGAGCGATTGAAGCCGTGATGACCGGCGCGGTCGGTAGGATGGGGCTATTCCGGAAGCCGGGAGACAAAGAGCGTAAAGAGGCCCTGCGCCTCATGGACATGATGCGGGTTGCGCATCTGGCCGATAGGCCCTTGGGGCAACTTTCCGGTGGCGAAAAACAGAAAGTGTCGCTTGCCCGCGCAATTCTGCAGAAACCGGATATATTGCTTTTGGACGAGCCAACCGCCAATCTGGACATCGCCGTGCAAAAAGAAGTTCTGAAACTGATCGATGAGCTCTCCAAAAGTGAATCACTCACCATGCTCTACGTGACACACGATTTCAATCTCCTTCCCTCTCGTATGAACCGCGCCGTGATGCTGAAGGGTGGGGTGAAAGTTTTCGACGGCGACATCTGCGATGCCCTCACAGAAGAAGTGCTCAGCGGACTTTTCGATTACCCGTTGGTAACCTTTGAGAAAAATGGAAGGCGGTTTGTTTCCTATGGTTGAACAGATCATCGAAGTCTTAGGCTATGCGCCCGTCCAGCGTGCTATGCTTGCCTGTCTTCTGTGTGGTTTGAGTTGTGCGTGGCTGTCCGTTTTCGTCGTTTTAATGAAAATGCCGCTCATCGGCGTCTCAATGTCCCATGCGGCCTTCGCCGGAGCCGTCATAGGGATGCTTTTGGATATCAATCCTTTTTTGAGCGGTTTGATCCTCTGCCTCCTTACGGCCGCCGTTTTGGGACCTCTATCAGACCGTACGGACACGCCGCCGGAGAATCTATTGGGCATATTGTTCTCATTTTTGATGGGGATCGCTTTCCTCGGGATGGGTGTGCTCACGAAGACCAAGGCCAGTGCGCTCAATCTGATATGGGGAAGTCTGTTGACCTTGTCGGATATGGATTTGGCCGTCTTGGCGATGGTGGCCGGTATCGTGGCTGTGTTCATTGTTTTGTTTTTCAAGGAAATCCGCGTGGTTCTGTTCAACCGTCGCCTTGCCGCCTCGAGCGGGGTGCCGGATCGACCGATTTACTACGCATTGCTTTTTCTGACCGGCGCAGTCGTCTCCGCCAATCTCGTCACCGTCGGCGGGCTCTTAATTTTTGCGCTATTGGTGCAACCTGGGGCGACGGCAATGCAACTGACCTATGATCTCAAGTCTTTTTTCTGGATTTCCGGGGCAGCGGGCTTTTTAGCTTGTGCCTCGGGCCTTGTCGTATCGTATCTATTCGATCTTCCATCCGGGGCCTCGGTGATTCTGATGGCGACGATGCTTTTCGCCGCGGCCTTTGTCTTTTCTCCTAAGCGACGTTTGAAGAAACAGATTTGAAAGGGAATAAATTGTATGAAAAGGGCTATAAATATGTATGCGGTTCGTAAACAGTTTTTCAACGACTCCGCCGAAAAGTGGATCGATCTGTGGTATCGTAACCCGGAAACGGGTGAAGAAAATAAACACAAAGCCGATTTTCAGCGGCTGTTTGCTCTCATACCGTTTGCTCCAGGGAACTGTGTGTTGGACGCGGGTTGTGGAACCGGCGTACTGGTGCCATATATTCTGGATACTATCGGTGAACGAGGGATTCTCTATGAGTTGGACTATGCCGAAAAAATGATCGCGATCAATCAGCGGCTCCATCCAGACAATCGTATCCGCTTCATCGTCTCAGATATCGAGACGGCGTCGATTGACGAGGCATCCTGCGATGTGGCCCTATGTTTTTCATGTTTTCCGCATTTTCAAAACAAGCCGAAATCCCTAAGGACGATCGCGCGTGTTTTGAAATCCCAAGGCGTGTTTGTCGTCGCGCACTTTGATTCGTCCGATGACATCAACGCTCACCATAAGACCTGCCATGCCGTCATGCATGACCACTTGCCGGATGAAAACACCATGCGCAAGATGATGGAGGAAGCGGGATTGGTCATCGAAGCCTTTATCGATGAAAAAGGATTTTACTACCTTCAGGCGCGGAAGAAGCCGTGCTGAGCGCAAAAGGGCCCTCCCTTCATCGGTATTCAGCAGATTCTCGGCACCAGTTCACCAACCGGCATATCGATGACGCGTTCACCGCCGATGGATGTTTTGAGAACGACACGTCCCTGTGGCGCCGACAAAACACGGCCGATGACAGCTGCATCTTGTCCGTATTTGTGGTTTTTCATGGCTTGGTACACGGATGGGGCGTCTCGTGCCGGACAAAAGACGACCATTTTCCCTTCATTGGCTAGAAAGATGGGATCGAGTCCCAGCATCTCGCAAAGTCCTCTGACATTTTCGTTTACAGGAATGCTCTTTTCATCGATGTCGATTTGTATGCGGGCACTTTTGGCGATTTCCGCCAGAACGACGCCTAAACCGCCGCGCGTTGCATCCCGCATACAACGGATTTCTGGGCTGACTTTTAGAACAGCCTGAATGAGGGAGTTAAGCGGGGCGGTATCCGATAGAATTTCGGAGCCCGATAAGAAATTCTCCCTAGCTTGAAGTATGGCTGCGCCGTGATCTCCCAAGGTTCCATTGATGAGCACGACATCGCCTGGTTGAATACTTTTTGGGGAAAGGGTCGAAGGGTATTCAATCAAACCGATACCCGAGGTGTTGATGAAAATACCATCTGCTGCACCACGGGCCACGACTTTCGTGTCGCCTGTCACAATCTTTACGCCAGCTTCAATGGCTTTCTCAGACATGGTATCAAGGATCACCTCCAAGGATTTCATGGGAAAGCCTTCTTCCATGATGACGGCGCAGCTTAGGTAAAGGGGGTTGCCACCACAGACGGCCAGGTCGTTGACGGTTCCGCAGACAGCCAGAGACCCAATATTACCGCCGGGAAAGAAGCTGGGGCTGACCACATAAGAGTCGGTGGTAAAGCAGAGTTTTCGACTTCCTATATCTAAGACAGCGCTGTCTTCCATCCGTTCGAGATGGGAATTGCGAAAGCGGGGCATGAAAAGCCGCGTGATCAATTCATGGGACATAAGGCCTCCACCGCCATGTTCCAGAAGAATTTTATCATTTTTCATGTTGCAAACCTTTCTTGATGATCGCTGCCGCAACGACAGCTTGTCCAAGTGATATACCTCCGTCGTTGGTCGGAACGAGGCTGTGACTATATACTTCAAATCCGTCTGTTTCAATTTTCTCAATGCTGCCTTCAAGCAGAAGGCGGTTTTGGAAACACCCCCCGGAGAGAACCACGCGCCGCAATCCAGTCGCATCATACATGACCTTCACCATGGCCGAGAAGATTTCGATGATGGTTAGGTGAAAAGCCACGGCGATTTCGGCTTTGTCGCGCTTGGACATCAAATCCGTCACAACAGCCCGGATCATCGGAGTGGTGTCGACTCTATACACGTCGGAATCCGTTGGCAAGATGTTAAAGGGGTAAGGCGGGGCCGACGCACCGGCCGCCAAAGACTCAAGTTCCATAGCGGCTTGACCTTCAAAGCTCACCGAACGGCTTAGACCCAAAAGAGCGGCAACGCCATCAAAAAGACGTCCCAAACTGGAAGAGTGAAGCGAATGAATTCTTCCGTCGATCATTTTGTCCAATACATTCATTTGTTTCCGATCGGAACAGAGATTCAGGAGGAAGGCTGTTTCGTACCACGATGTCCCATAGGCGTTTTTCAAAAGGCTGATCGCGATTCGCCAAGGCTCCCGTATCGCCTTTTCGCCGCCCGGCAAAATCAAGTGTTGAAAGTGGCCGAATCGACGATACTCGGTTTCGGAGGCGATCAGAAATTCACCACCCCAGGCGGTCCCGTCGGGACCATATCCGGTTCCATCCATGGCCAGTCCAAGGACATGCCCTTCCAATTGATGTTCCGCCATGCAACTTGCGATATGAGCGTGGTGATGCTGCACACGGATAACGTTTTCCGACGGCATTTCTCGAGCGACTCGCGATGAATGATACGCCGGGTGGAGATCGCAGGCGATGATTTGTGGTTCGGTTTCTGTGAGTCTGCTCAAGAGTCTGATGCTCTCTGAGAAAAAGTCCTGCGCCTGCGGGGTTTCCATATCGCCGATATGGGGGCTTAAAAAAGCGAATCGGTCCTTCAGGAGACATTGGGTTGTTTTGAGTTCTCCGCCGAGTGCCAGAACCGGCGGAGAATCTATTTTCAAAGGAAGGGGCTGGGGGGCAAAACCACGGGAACGGCGTAAAATCCTGATTTTGCCTGAGGCGGAAAAGGCGATGGAATCGTCGCAGCGCACAAGGATGTCACGATTGTGGACAAGAAAGTAGTCTGCGATTTCTTTGAGCCTTTTGAGGGCTTCACGGTTGCTGATGCAAATCGGTTCATCCACCTGGTTGGCGCTGGTCATGACAAGAGCAAGTATGCGCTCTTCCAAAAGCAGGTAATGTAAAGGGGTGTACGGCAACATGACGCCCAGATTCGGGACATTAGGGGCGATGAGGTCCGATACCGGCGGCCGGGATATTTTTTTTAGCAGTAAAATCGGCCGGTGCGGTGATTGAAGCATTGCTTCTTCACTGGTATTGACGTTGGCGATCATTTTGACAGCGTGAATGTCTCTCGCCATAACGGCCAAGGGTTTTTCTTCCCGGAATTTGCGAATCCTTAAGGTTCGAATCGCGTCATCATTTGCAGCGTCGACGGCAAGATGAAAACCTCCCAAACCTTTGATGGCGATAATTCGACCGGCTAATAACAAATCTACAGCGGTTTGGACGGGGTCGCCTGATTCGACGGACTTTCCGCTTCGGTCGAGCAAGCTCAGTCGCGGTCCACACATTGGGCAGGCATTGGGCTCGGCATGAAAGCGGCGGTCGGCCGGATTTTCATATTCCGCGCGACAAAGCGGGCATAGATCAAAACAGGCCATTGATGTGGCCGAACGGTCGTAGGGGATGTTTTTGATGATGGTGAGCCTTGGCCCGCAGTTGGTGCAATTGATGAAGGGATAGCGGTAGCGCCGGTTGTACGGGTCGAAAAGTTCTTTCAGGCAATCGGGACAGGTCGCGGCATCCGGCGTGATATGGACATCCACCCGGCCTCTAGGATCGCTCGGAAGAATTTGAAAATTCATTTCGTGACGGACAGGCAACTCGTTTCTTTCATAGCCGATGATGTTTGCAAGGGGTGGAAGCTCTCTCAAGAGTTCGTCCAGAAAGATATCCAGAGCAGGAGGTGCGCCTTCGACCTCTACCGTGACGTTGTTCGAGCGGTTTTGGACGAAACCCGTGAGGTTGTTTCTGACGGCAAGATGGTAGACGAAGGGTCGGAAACCGACCCCTTGAACAATGCCGAAAAAGCGATATTGAAAACGTTTGAGATTCACATGCTTATTTTTTGAATGATTGGATCTGCCGGTCAAGCCAGGTGATCCATTCAGTCAGTCCCTCGCCGGTTTTACAAGATATTTCAAAAATGCTCAAATTCTTGTTCAGAGCCAAAGAATCGCGTCTGGCCTTCTCAAGGTCGAAATCCACGTAGGGCATCAGATCCATTTTGTTGATGAGAAGCGCGGATGATTCCTGAAACATCAACGGATATTTGGCCGGTTTGTCAGCGCCCTCCGGGGTACTAAGCAGCATGACTTTCATGTTTTCGCCCACTTTGAACTCTGCCGGGCACACCAAGTTTCCGACATTTTCGACAATCAGAAGATCGATTTTGTCGAAATCGAAAGAAGGGAATGTTTCACGAATCATGTTACCATCAATATGACAAGCGCCACCTGTATTGATTTGAACCACGGGGACCCCCAGTTTGGCGATACGGTCCGCGTCGTAAGTATCTTGGATGTCGCCCTCGATGACGGCAATACGATATTTGTCTTGAAAGGCAGTGATGGTTTTTTCAACCAGTGATGTCTTGCCTGCGCCGGGGGAACTCATGAGATTGATGACGAATATTCCAAGATCATCGAAGTGTTTACGATTTTCTTCGGCGATCCGGTTGTTGGCGTCGAGTACGTTTTTAACCACGGTGACTTTCATGGATAGAACCTCCATCAAGAATATTTATAATAGGTGGAACATGTGCCCTCAGATGAAACCATGCAAGGACCCACGGGGTTTGCAGGTGTGCAAACCTTTTTAAACAGGGGACAATCTTCCGGTTCTTTGATCCCGCGTAAAATATCGCCACAGCCGCAACCGGGAATATCTGAAATCGCAATGTCTGGGGCATGAAATTTTTTGAGGGTGTCGAAGGCTGAAAATTCCTCTCGTATGGTGAGGCCGCTTTGGGGAATAATGCCAAGTCCCCGCCAGTCGGAATCCGCGATCCGAAAGACAGAACGAAGAAGCGCCATGGCGCGGAGATTGCCCTCCGGCTTTATGCCACGGCTGTACTGAATGGCGACGTCATATTTTTGACTTTCGATTTGTTGCAAGAGCATCCAGATGCTTTCCAGGATGTCGACCGGTTCGAACCCAGCAATGACGGCGGCACGACCGGCGTCGGGAATCATCCGATATGCGTTGGCGCCGATCATTGTGCTCACATGTCCGGGGCATAAAAAACCGTCTATCTTCAAATCCGGATCCGCTAAAAGAACGCAAATCGCCGGCGGCACGATTTTGTGAACGGAGAAGACAGAAAAATTGCGTATATTATTCTTTCGACAGGTAGAGATGACCGCCGCGAGGGTAGGGGCCGTCGTTTCAAAGCCGATTCCCATCATGACGACTTCTTTGGTCGGGTGTGATAGGGCTATCCCGATGCACTCATCCGCGGACGCGACCACTCGAACATCGGCGCCTTCGGCGCGTTTTTTTTGCAGGCTTTTCCCGTCGCTTCCAGGGACCCGCAACATGTCCCCAAATGTGGCAAAGATGACGTTGGACAAAGACGCGAAATACAGACCCGTGTCTACATCACGGGCTGATGTGACACAGACCGGGCAACCGGGACCAGAGATGAGACGGATGTTGTCCGGCAGGAGTTTCCGAATTCCGAAACGGCCGATGGCGTGGGTGTGGCTTCCACAGATTTCCATTATCGTGACGGGCGCTGGCAGTCGTTCAGCGGCGGCTGTGATATGCCTCAAGAGACTCTTTGCAAGTGAAGGGTCACGATATTCGTCAATAAATTTCATTTTCAATAATTTCT
>CAZPTW010000016.1:0-12448 GCA_964589235.1 uncultured Smithella sp.
TTAGCATTGACAGGTCCTAGCCCATCGACGGGACGGCCAACGACATTTAAGATTCTTCCAAGACCTTCCTTGCCGACTGGCACCATGATCGGGGCGCCTGTGTCCTTGGCTTTCATTCCCCGAACCAGACCATCGGTGATATCCATGGCGATGCAGCGAACCACATTGTCACCCAGATGCTGAGCGACTTCAATGACCAAGTTATCTTCCTCGTCGTTGATCGCGGGGTTGGTAACCAAGAGCGCATTCAAAATACTAGGAAGCTTCCCTTCTTCAAAAGCCACATCAACGACGGGACCAATAACCTGAACAATCTTTCCGATATTCATAACTATCTCCTTGCAAATAGTCGTAATGTTTTATCTTTGCCGCCCTGCCGCCGCGACATCACCCCTTGGCCAGTGCCTCCGTACCGCCGACAATATCCATCAATTCCGCTGTAATCGCCGCCTGTCTGGCCTTATTCATTTTTAAGGTGAGTGTTCGAATCAGTTCCTCGCAATTGCTCGTCGCGCTGTCCATGGCGGCCATTCGAGCACCGTTCTCTCCAGCGGAGGTTTCCAGTAATGCACGATAGACAAGGACATGAACATACATGGGGAGGAGTTTATGCAGAAGCACTTCATCCGACGGTTCGTAGGTATAGTCCACATACTTGTCCGCATCCGTCTCCGATTCCTGGCCGATAGACGGCAGAGGAAACAATCGAACCACCACAGGTTTTTGAACAGAGACATTGATGAACTGGTTATAGATCAAATAGAGCTCATCATATTCTTCTTTGATGAAGGGGGTTATAACTTCATCGGCGATCGAAACCGCCAATGTCATGTCAAATCTGCTCAAACAGTCGACAATCTGAGCCAGGATGTTTGCTTTTTTCCTGAAATAATCCCGGCCCTTCCTACCGACACTGATCAATCCGACTTCCTTTCCCTCTCTTGTTTTTTCTTTGATAAATTTTTCCGTTGCACGAATCAAATTGGAATTGAACCCGCCGCAAAGACCGCGATCCGACGTCATGCAAATCACGCGGATTCTTTTGGGTTCACGTACCGCCAAAAGAGGATGGGAAATATCAGAGACGCGCAGTGCCACACTGTTGAGAACGTCCATGAACTTACCGGCATATGGCCTGAAATTTTCCATCTTCATCTGGGCGGACTTAAATTTCGAGGCCGCCACCATATTCATGGCGCGAGTAATTTGTTTCGTTTTTTGAACGGCACTGACTTTTCTTTTAATATCTTTAAGGGAGGGCACTTAAAACTCCTCTAAAAAGTTTTTTTTCAGCATACCCCTTCTTCTCGAGGGGCGGACGCAATTGACCATCTATTCCGCAACGAAAACAGACTCGAAAGACGTCAAAACTTCTTTCATCTTCTTTTCCAAATCAGGAGAAATGATTTGTTTTTCGTCAATTTCCTTCAGGATATCCGGATGTTTGCTCTTTACAAAACTTAAAAGCTGCTGCTCATAGACAAGAACTTTGTCAACATCGACCTTGTCGACAAAGCCACGGCTCCCTGCAAACAAAACAAGAACTTCCTCACCCAAGGACATCGGCTGGAACTGAGGTTGTTTGAGCAATTCAACCAAGCGAACACCTCGGTCAAGCTGAGCTTGTGTGGACTTGTCAAGATCGGAACCAAACTGGGCAAATGCGGCCAATTCGCGATACTGTGCCAAATCGAGTTTCAAAGTCCCTGCGACCTGCTTCATCGCCTTCACCTGCGCCGCACCGCCGACGCGGGAAACGGACAGACCGACGTTAATGGCGGGACGGATACCGGAGAAGAACAAGCTGGGTTCCAGATAGACCTGACCATCGGTAATCGAAATAACGTTGGTCGGAATGTAGGCCGAGACGTCCCCGGCCTGGGTTTCAATGATTGGCAGAGCCGTCAGAGATCCTCCGCCCAATTCTTTACTTACGCGGGCAGCGCGTTCCAAGAGACGGGAGTGGTTGTAGAAAATGTCGCCTGGGTAAGCTTCACGTCCGGGCGGACGGCGCAGCAGAAGGGAAATCTGGCGATAGGCCACGGCCTGTTTGGAAAGATCATCATAAATAATTAAAGCGTCCTGACCGTTGTCGCGGAAATATTCACCGATACTGCAACCGGCATAGGCCGCAATGTACTGAAGCGTTGCTGGATCGGAGGCGCAGCCTGCAACCACGCAGGTATAAGACATGGCATCATGCTGACGGAGTCTTTCCACGACCTGTGCCACGGTGGATTTTTTCTGGCCGATGGCGACATAAATGCACTTAATACCGGTATCTTTCTGCCGGATGATCGCATCAACGCAGATCGCCGTCTTGCCGATCTGGCGGTCGCCAATGATCAGTTCGCGTTGGCCGCGTCCGATTGGGGTCATGGCATCAATGGCCTTCAAGCCTGTATACATCGGCTGGTTAACCGGTTGACGCTGAATCACGCCGGGAGCCACCATTTCAATACGGCGAAATTCTTTGGTCTCAATCGGTCCCTTACCGTCCAATGGCTTACCGGTTGCGTCGATGACGCGTCCCAAAAGAGCCTCCCCAACGGGGACTTGGGCAATCTTGCCGGTTCTTTTGACGATGTCCCCTTCCTTGATGTGCGTGACTTCGCCCAAAACGGCAACACCAACGTTGTCCGTTTCCAGGTTCAGAACCATGCCGAGGATTCCACCGGGGAACTCGAGAAGCTCCATAGCCATGGCGTTTTGAACGCCGTAAACACGGGCAATGCCATCCCCCACGGAAAGAACCGTTCCGGTTTCGCTTATATCAAGCTTTTTCTCGTAGCTTTTGATCTGCTCAGAAATAATTTGACTAATTTCTTCCGCCTTGATTGTTTCCATGCCTTATCTTGCCTCCCCTAAGAGATTCCTCATATTGTTTAACTGGCTTTTGATGCTGCCGTCATACAACGTATCACCCACACCAATCACTATTCCGCCTAAAAGATTTTGATCGGTTTCCACCGTCACTTCCACTTGCCTGCCGGTCATTTTCTCTAGACTCGCCGTCACGTACTTGAGCATATCCGCTGACAAAGGAAAAGCCGTCTTAATGTTGACGCGTAACTTCCTTAACGCTTCATCCATCATTTGCCGGTAGCAAGTTTCTATGTCCGAAAGAACATCGATTCTCTTTTTATCAATCAGCAACTTGAGGAAATTGATTGTCATCGGGGACAAAGAAAGCTTACCGATAATCTGTTCCAAGACTTTTTTCTTGCTTTCTTGCTCAAAAATGGGATTGGCCAAGAACCCCCGAAGATCCTTGTTTTCATCGATGATGGAACTAAAGCTTTTGAGCTCCGAATAGTACTGTTCCAGCTTCTTTTCTTCCTCGGCAATTTCAAAAAATGCTCGAGCGTAGCGTTTGGAAATATTGCTGATCAATGTCTGTTCACCACCTTATCCATGTATTCCTTCACCATGGCCTCGTGATCTTGAGCAGTAATGTTTCGCTTCAGAATCTCTTCAGCCATTTGAATCGACAAAGCGACGGCTTCGCTGCGGAGCTGCGCGGAAGCCTTGGAAAGTTCCTGTTCTATTCGCGCCTGGGCATCTTCCTTCATTTTTGCGGCGACTTTTTGAGCGTCTTCGATGATTCTTTGCTTTTCCGCAACGCCCTGAGCCTTAATCATCTCAAAAATTCCTTCGATTTCAGCCGAAGCTTTATCGATCTTTTCGGCGTACTCACGATACTGCTTTTCGGCTTCCGCCTTTTGAGACGCGGCGTTATCGAGCGATTCCTTTATTTCCTGACGCCGACCGGCGAAAAAGCTTTTAATTTTGGACGCCAAAAGCCAGAAGAGAAACCCGATGATGATGACGGCATTGAGTGTTTTCCATGCAAAATCCTTCCACTGCTGAGCGGAATTGCCATGTCCTTCGCCCCCGCCGGAAGCATAAACCAAGCCGGCGGTCAATGATACAAAAAGGAGGGAAAGAATCAAAGACATGTAACGTGACGGACAGGATGTTTTCATGAAATTCTCCTTCCCAATACCTTTTCGGCAATTTCCATAGAAAGTTGGCGGGAACGACCCTCCAAAATCTGTCGGGCAGCCTGCATTTCTTTGTCCATCTTTTTTTGGAACTCCTGCGTCATCGCAGGAATTTCATTGCGGACGGCATCGATGATGTTTTTAGCCTGCTGCGAACCTTCAGAGATAATTTCCTTTTTCAAATCGGACGCGCTCGTTTTGGCCTTTGTAAGTTTTTCATCATATTCCGCCGCTTTTTTGTCCACGGACTCCTTGAAAAGCTTGATTTCGTTTTCAAGTTCGTCCAATTGTTTCTTGCGGCGTTCTAGGATAGATAAAATGGGTCGATAAAGAAGGAAATTGAGGATAAAAATCAAGGCTACGAAGGTAGCCATCTGGATCAATAGCGTATAATCTGGAATGACGGTAACCACAACTTACCTCTTACCATGTAGATTTGATGGAGCGCAAATTTTCCGCGGGGTGGAAAAGCGCGATCCTCATTTTTTGACTACTTTTCAAACAGCATGAACGTTCTTGCAGTGACTTGTTACTGGAACTTGAAGCTCAAATACCCGTAAGCCAATTCAGCAGGATTATAAAACCCGCCACACCGCGAAGACGCGCGTTACTAATCATACCAGCGGTAGCTTGTCAAGCTTTTTTATGACCGACGGTCTAAATTTTAGAGCCACGTTGATATAATAATTGAAATAAGTGCTTGAAAGAACTTAATCCACTTCCTTCTTTACATTTTTTTGTTCTCTTACCGCCAGCATGTGGGAGCGACCGTCAAAAAGCGCTCCTTCTTCCATCACGAATACCGGCGTCCGAACATCGCCCAGAAGTTTTCCGGTAGAGTGGATATTAATTTTTTCTTTGACTTCTATGCTGCCTTGGACTTCGCCACCGATGTAGAGGCTGTTGACGAAAATATTTGCTTTGACTAAACCGCCCTGACCAACATCAACCGACCCTTGGCCGTAGATTTCACCTTGAAAATCACCGTCAATTCTCACATTGCCATTAAAAATCATTTTTCCGACAAATTCGGCCCCTTTACCTAAAAAAGCCTTTAGATCTTCCTGTTGTTTCTTTTTTTCCCACATATTTCTCCTCCAAACCCTCCCTGGCAAAAGAATCATCCCCTCTGTAAAATAAATCTGCGGACACTGACGTTCATCAACAGACCGATGCCCGCCAGTAACGATACAACGGCTGAGCCGCCATAGCTCAAAAACGGAAGCGGAATACCCACAACTGGCAATAAGCCCAAGACCATTCCCATATTGATGATAACCTCCCACCCAATGAGCGATGTAATGCCAAAAGCCAGAATCGTGCCCAATAAATCTTTGGAATGTAAGGCAATTTTCAAACCCCAGATAATTAGTGAGACAAACATCATAATTAAGACAACACCGCCTATAAATCCCCATTCTTCGGCAAAAACGGAAAAAACGAAGTCCGTCTGCTGTTCCGGCAAAAATTTCAGTTGCGTTTGCGAACCTTTTAAAAACCCTTTTCCGAAAATGCCTCCAGACCCCACAGCGATCATGGACTGAATAATGTGGTACCCCGTTCCCAAAGGATCGTTTTCAGGCGATAAAAACGTCAGCAATCGGTCTTTCTGATAGTCCTTAAGAAAATGCCAAGCAACCGGCATCATAACCAAGACACTGGCGATGGCGATGATCATTGATTTCCAATTCATTCCGATAAAAAGGACGATGGAAGCGGAGATGATCACGATCATCAGCGCCGTTCCAAGATCCGGCTGCTTGAGGATCAATAGGCAAGGAATCATCACAAGCAAAAAAGGAATAAATAGCTCCCTCAGAAGATAAGGTTCGTTCGATTTGTGATCGTCGAAATATCTCGCCAAAACGATGACTATCGTCAGCTTCATCAGCTCGGAGGGCTGAAACAAGAAAAAACCGAAATTGATCCATCGCTGCGCTCCGTTGGCTGTATGCCCCAATGCAGCCACCGCGAGAAGCGACAAAACTGAAAGACCATAAATGATATAAGCGGCCTGATTGATAAAGCGGTAGTCCACGAGAAACGTGACGAGCATCGCCACCATGCCAAAGAGAATCCATTGCAATTGTTTGACGTAGAGAGGCGATGCGTGATCGGCAAGACTGAAACGGGTCGAGTAGATATTGATCACCCCCAGTGCGCAAATCATCATCACGAGCGCCAAAAGCGTCCAATCGAAATGTTGGAAAATACGACGGTCGAATTTAAAAAAAATCATCTCACTCCTATGCAGTTTCTTGAAATCCGATAGGTCATCCCGCAGGCGGCTTTTCTTTTTCAGCCGCTTGTCGATGGGACGGAACGGACCTTAAGTCGGCTCCTTTTTTCTTCCCTTCAAAATAAGCGTTGAGAATTTTTTGCGCGATAGGCGCAGCAACAGATCCGCCCCCTCCTCCGGCGTTTTCCGCGATCACAGCGATGGCGATTTCAGGATTTTTCATTGGGGCAAAACACACAAATAGAGCATGGTCCTTATGCACCGCCGCCAGTTTTTTCATTTTTCTTGCCGCATCCCCCTGAGGCAGCGCCACAACCTGCGATGTCCCCGTCTTCCCGCATACATCGGCCCCCGGTCTTTTGGCTCTAGCCCCCGTCCCTCCCGGCTCATTTACGACACCCCAGAGGGCTTTTTGGAGGAAGCTGATGGTTTGAGGTTTCAATTTCAGCTCACTTTTCTTTTCCGGTAAAAATTGTTTGAGAATGGTTCGGTCGGAAAGCTCAATACGCTCGACCAAACGGGGCCTCCACAATGTTCCGCCGTTGGCCAGGGCGCTGTATGCCAAAGCCAGTTGCATCGGGGTGGTCAGGTTAAAGCCCTGACCGATGGAAATGGAAATCGTCTCTCCCAACTGCCATGGTTCCTTCATCCGGGCCAATTTCCACTCTCTGGTCGGCACCAATCCTTTGCGCTCATAAGGCAGCTCAATTCCGGTGACCTCTCCCAATCCAAACATTTTGGCATAGTGCGCGATTTTGTCCACTCCCAGCATTTTACCGACGGTGTAGAAATAGACATCGCAGGATTCCACAAGGGCGCGGTGCAGGTTGACTGCGCCATGTCCACCTTTCTTCCAGCATCGAAAGGTGTGGTTTCCAAGTTCAAAAGCGCCGTTACAATTGATTTTCGTCTCCGGGGTAATAATTCCTTCCTCCAACGCGGCGGCCGCAACAATCATTTTATAGGTCGACCCCGGCGGATACTGGCCGGATATGGCGCGGTTCGACAAAGGATTCAATGGGTTTTTCTGTAACCGCTCCCATTCATCGCGGGCGATGCCGCTATTGAATAAATTGGGATCGAAGGAGGGTAAACTGACCATCGACAGCACGGACCCATCGCGCGGATCCATCACAACGGCCGCACCGGCTTGTCCCTCGAAAGCTTCCCAAGCCGCTTTCTGCAAATGGGCATCGATGGTCATAACGACATTGGCGCCGGAAACGGGATCAATACGCCCCAAGTTTTTGATGACCTTTCCATAGACATTCACTTCCACCAGTTCGTTGCCCCGCTTACCCCGGATGTAGGAATCCAAGACTTTTTCGATACCGTGTTTGCCGATGATGTCGCCGGGAGAATATTCTTCGGACGATTTTTCAAGTTCCTCCCGGCTGATCTCCCCCGTGTAGCCGATAATCGGTGCGATGACTTCTCCATCCACGTACAGACGAACAGGCGTCACATCCACATAGACGCCCGGCAAATCCAAGGCGTTCGTTTCCACAAGTGCGACTTTATCCATCCCGACATTTTTTTCCAGCCGAACCGGCAGATAAGATTTCATCATTTTGGGAAAGGGCTGATCCGCCGCAAACTCAAACGATTTTGTTTTATAAATATCCTTGAGTTTTTGAACGAGCTGATCATGATCAACGCCTTTGGTCGGCATGTAGAGCACATCGAAGGACGGGCGGTTATCGACCATCACGGTGCCGTGTCGATCCAGGATCAATCCCCGCAACGGCTGGATCTTGCGAAATCGGACGGCGTTGTTTTCCGAACGTTGCCGAAGCTCATCGCCTTTGATGATCTGCAAGTACCAAAGGCGAATCAGAATCACCGACAAGACCGCGATCACGAAAATGATGACGATTTTAAGTTTCTGCCGAAACTCCGCTGGTTCCGGGCCGTTGTGAAGGTTGTAATGCTTTTCCATAGATTGAATTTTCTATTCTTCGCATCGCATAAAAAAATCCCACAGAGAGAAAACCTGTCAGGATGGCCTGAAAGGTTAAAATCAGCAACGCATCGGCTGATGTCTCGCGACTTAAAATCAACCTGTCGACCAGACTGACCAGCAGTGACTCCAATACGCAGCAAAATAAACTGAAAAGACCGATGAGATATTGCTTTTCAGTGACCATCCGCAAAGAAACAAAAAAAGACATCGTAAAGATCATCAAGTAAGCCAAGGTGAACAATCCTTCAACGGTACCGGAGATGCTGTCGAGGACGAACCCCATCACCAAGGCAAGACTCATCCCTTTGATCAAATCCATGCGGAAGCCTGCGTATATCACGACGATGAGCGACAGTTCAATCGAAACCCATCCCGAAAACAGGAGATCAGACAGAACGGTTTGGAAAACAACCACTCCGATGGCCATGAAAGGTATGAAAAAATAAAAAATCATCTTTCTTTTTTCCCCGCCGCTGATGGCGTTTGTCCATCCGGCAACAACACCAACACTTCCTCGATTTTTGCAAAATCGGCAAAAGGTACAACTTGAATGTGCAGGAAAAGCCCCACATCCATCCGATCGACATAGCTGACTTTGCCGATCTGCAAGCCTTTGGGAAAAAGATTACTCATGCCGGAGGTCAACACCGTATCGCCTTCTTTGACGTCCTGAATTTTGGAAATGTATTTCACAACGCAGCCTCGCGATCCCGCACCACGAGCGATGCCCTGCACCCTTGTCCGCTGAATCAAAACATCCACATTGGAATTTTCGTCGATGAGGAGCATCACCTTGGAACTATGCCACGTGACATCGGTGAGACGGCCGATGAGCCCGGCGGGGGCAATCACAGGGAATCCCGGCTTCAACCCGTCTGAACTGCCCTTGTCTATCCAAATGGTTTTGGACAAAGCCGCTTGTTGACGGCCTATGACGCGCGCTGCAACAGACGGATAAGATAGCTCCTTGCCAAGCGCCAATAGCCCTTTCAGGCGCTGGGCCTCTTTGTTTCCTTCTTTGTATAGCAGGAGCTCCGCTTGCAACGCGTCGATTTTGCTTTTTAGTTGGCGGTTTTCTTCTTCTAAACCGACGAGATGGATATACCGCTTCCAAGCATTTTCCACGCCATTGATACAAAAGGTGAAAAATTTCTGAACCGGCGTCGCCGCCTCCAGCACCGCTTTTTTCGCCAAACCGGCAGCCGAATCATATTTTATGTTATAAGAAAGCAGGAGGAGAACGGCTAAAAATACGACTCCGATAAAAAGGACGGTTCGATAGTTTTTAAAAAACATTCACAGTGCCCCAAGCGCGCACAATCAAACCTGAATGGTAACCTCTTTGAGCACATCCAACTGATCTAAAGCCATCCCCGCACCACGGGCTACGGCGGACAAAGGATCATCGGCGATCGTAATCGGCAAACCGGTTTCTTCCCTCACCAAAACATCGATGTTTTTCAACAAAGCGCCGCCGCCCGTCAGAACAATGCCACGGTCTACGATATCACCGGCGAGCTCCGGGGGGGCATTTTCCAGCGCATCCTTGATGGCATCCACAATCAATGTCACCGGCTCGATAATGGCTTCCCGAATTTCTTCGGAACTGGTTTCGATCGTTTTTGGAATACCGGAAATCAGATCGCGGCCTTTGACATCAATCGTTTTAATTTCAGTCATCGGATAAGCGCAGCCAATTTCCGTTTTAATAATCTCCGCCGTTCTCTCACCAATCAGCAGGCTGTATTTTCGCTTCATATACTGAACAATCTCTTCGTCGATTTTGTCTCCCGCTACACGCACCGACTTGGAATAGACAATTCCAGCCAAAGAGATCACAGCGACTTCCGTCGTCCCGCCGCCTATATCCACCACCATGGAACTCGTCGGTTCGGCGATCGGCAACCCGGCGCCAATCGCTGCCGCCATCGGTTCTTCAATCAGGTATATTTCACGGGCGCCCGCAGATTCAACGGTCTCGCGAACAGCCCTGCGTTCGACTTGGGTTATCCCCGATGGCACGGAAACGATTATACGTGGACGAACGAGAGACTTGCGGTTGTGGACACAAAGAATGAAATGCTTCAGCATCGCCTCTGTAATGTCAAAATCAGCGATCACGCCATCACGCATAGGGCGGATGGCGACAATGTTGCCCGGCGTGCGTCCCAGCATACTTTTGGCTTCATTACCCACAGCCAAAACCTTTTTCATCCCTCGGTTATCCTTGTGCACGGCAACGACCGAGGGTTCGTTCAAGACAATCCCTTTGCCTTTCACATAAACCAATGTATTGGCTGTCCCCAGATCGATCGCCAGATCATTGGAAAACTTTCCTAAAATATAATCAAAGAGCATGAGACCTCCTGTGACCTTTTCAATTCGTCGTAATTACAAATTTTTTGGGTCTATAGCCTATTTCCCCCACCTAAGCAACCCTTTTTAAAATGTGTTTGCAATTTAGCCATGACTGTAATACTAAAGCACAAATTTTACCGGGCAAGGCTTATCCCAACCAAAACGGTCGAGGTGATTTTATGCTGAAATTTTTCCGCAAAAATGCGCGGGGCGGATTCATGCTTGTTTTTATGTTCATGATTATCGTCGTTTTCATCTTTTACTTTGGAACGGACAGGGGCGCGCGGATGGCTAACGCTCTGGCCGAAATCGACGGCACCACCATTACCGAAGCGGAGTTTTACAACGAATATGGAAAGATGCTGGATGTGGTCAAGGCGCGTTATGGCGGTGCGCTATCTGCGGATATGCTCAAAAAAATGGATCTCAAAAAAATAACTTTTGATAGTTTAATCAATCGTCATATTGTCATTGCGAAGGCCAAAGATTTAAAAATTCAAGTTTCCGACGAAGAGCTCAAGAAAGTGATTACGTCCATGCCGGCCTTGCAAACGGATGGACGGTTTGACCCTTACAAATACAAACAAATGTTGCGTTTTAACAAAATGATGGCCGAAGAGTTCGAGGCGTCACAGAAAATTAACATGTCCGCCGCCAAAATTGAGGCGATTATCCGGGAAGGTGTTAAAGTTTCGGACCGTGAGATTCTGGATTTATATGCCATGCAGAACCAAAAAATGAACCTGAGTTTCATTGCGCTATCCGGAACGGATCTCAAAATTCCAGAGCCATCGCGAAGCCAACTGGAAAACTTTCTCCAGAAAAACGCAAACGAATTTCGCGTCCCCGAGCAGGTAAAAATCAAATATCTTTATTTTTCCTCGGACAGGTATGCGCCGACCGAGGTCAGCGAAGCGGATATCACTGATCTGTACAGCCGGCGCAAGGACGCATATAGAGACAAAAACGGCAAACCCCTTGGCTTCCATGAAGCAAAAAGTCGTCTGATTGAAGAATTCAAACAAAGTGAGGGTATGAAAAAAGCCTATGAGATAGCTAAAAAAGCCCATGATACAATTTATCAAAATCAAAACTTCGATCAGTACGCTTTACAAAACAGCCTGAAAATACACGAACTCGGATTCACGCCGCTCAATAAACTGCCTCAGCCTTTCGCCGGCATAAAGGATATCGCAGCGCAGCTGTCCGGGCTTGAAAGAAAAGATATCAGTAAAGTCATTTCGACGGACACAGGTCATTTGATCGCCTTTATTGAAGATAAAAAACCAGCTTATACACCGGCTCTTCAGGAGATCGAAAAGGACGTGCGCCTTGCATTTTTAAAAAATGAACGAGAAAGAATCGCCGAGCAAGAAGCAAACGCCATGATCGAAAGACTGCAAAAAGGTGCGACCTTGGAAAAGGAGGCGGCAGCCAAGGGTTTAAAGATTGAGGAAACCGGATGGTTCACGGCCGGGGATACCATCCCAAAAATCGGAACGCATCCCGATGCCATGGACATGATCTTGTCTTTGTCACCCAGTCGCCCCTATCCAGCCAAACCTTTGAAAATCAATGATAAACAGTATGTCTTCAAGCTGAAGGAACTCAGTCCTCTGGATACAAAAGATTTTGAAAGCAAAAAAGAAATTTACAGAAGAGTCGCCATGAATTTAAAGCGGGAAGAAGCGATGAAATTGTGGCTGGAAGGAAACAAGCAAGCCATGATCAAGGAAAAGCGATTGAAAATTAATAAAGACCCAAAGGACTTGTAAAAACTGTAATGAACGGCAATAAATAAAATGGGAAGAGGTGGTTTCCACCCCTTCCCATTTGCTGAGGGGGATCGAACAGGTTGTTTAACTATTCATAATTATTTTATTA
>CAZPTW010000016.1:12458-16074 GCA_964589235.1 uncultured Smithella sp.
TAACATACCCCCAAAAATACCCCCAAAATGAAAAAAGGCAGATGTTTTTTGCATCCGCCCCGGTGTCCGTTTATTCCGTTTTTATTCAAATAGATCATCAAGAGGGTCTTTACCTGCACTCAGATGCCTCCACCGTTCCTTCGCCAGTGCCTGCAAACTTTGAGCTTCAGCAATGCTAAGTTCACCGCATGTTACCGCCGCGAGCAATGCCGCCGTAAATATTGGCAAGTCCGCCTGTTTTTCGATCTTGGGCAATTTGACATTTATAAGCGGCTCACGACGGGATGCAATAATTCGCTCCATACATAGTTTAATAGCCATCATATCGCCCTGTAGGGCCATGTCTATGGCTTTTCTGGTGATTGCTTCCGCCTCACCCTGCAAAAGTTCCTGACAGGCAAGCGTCGCCCGGTTTAAGGAGCCTTTTGGCCGACCGTTTGGATTTCCGCTTTGCCCTTTTTTGAATCTGTTTCCCTGTTTATTCCCTGTATTTTCAGCCATATATTCACCTCATTTTTAATGCTTTAAAATTTGTGTTCCGGTCATCTTCCATCGTTCCACGGCCTGCCGGAATGTCTGCAGGCTGGTCATTCCCTCCATCAATAGCCGATGGAAACGGTTTATTTCATCCTCAAGGACTTTTATTTCCGGCGTACTCTGCCAGATGCCGCCTGCCTGAATATCCCTGACCGCCTGTGACAAAATTGCGTCGGCGACCACCTCCAGTGTTTCCCGCCTGCCGTCTGTCATAGGCTGTCTTGTCTCCGCCGGGGGGATTCTGGCAACCTTCCCTTGGAAACGATCAAAAAGTGATTCTGGAATATTTATGACCGTCCCTTCGGGTATCGTTCCCTTCTTCGTCTCGAATGATTGAATAGCCCGAACTCTCATAAGCTCACCCCCTGCAAATCATCTTCACTTAAAAAAATTTCTGCGCCTCTTGGGAGGGTTTCTTCGGTTACAAAGTTACAATTCAATAATAACGCTGGGTTATGCGTTTTTTCTTCGGTTACACTTCGGTTACGTAACTTTCGTTCGGTTACATTTACCGGATTTGTAACTAAAGCTTCGGTTACAGTTACACGTTCGGTTACACTTAAAATATTGATATTATTGCTTTGTAACTGTGTAACCGAATTTAGGGGGGTATCTACAACTTTTTTTTCCGAAATGATGTATCTGGCGAAAGCGTCTTCGAATTGGCTTTTTTCGTATCCTTTATTTACCTCGTTTCCAATCCTTACCGGCTTGCTTTTGATGCCATATTCTGCCAACCTTTTTGAAATCTGCCGGGGTTTGATCGGAAATCCTCGATTAAAGGATGCCCATGTCTTTTCCTCATCCGCACATAACGCCTTGAGAAGCTCCGCCAATGTGATACGGTTGACCTGTTTTTCCTCGAAGATTTCCTTGATATCAGAAAGTAATTCCGTTCCAATGGTCTGGGATGAACTTTCCCCGCTAGAGAGCTTAAGTGCCGCCGCCGTTCCACTCTGTAGCCAGTCGCCGCCAGCCACCTGAGCGATAGCAAGAAGCGGTTCCCAGTTGTCTTGTGCCCGGTCATTCAGGTCTTGCGGCAATGGTGGGTGCGCCTGCTTTACCTGATCTTTGTAGTCATCTGCGAACCTTGCCAGCTTTGCCCGCAGATCTTCAAATAAGCCGGGGTCTGCCTGCCGGAACCTCTCCGTTTTTTCATGGCGGAGTTTCCGACGTAACTCAAGAATGATTGCCCGATCCATCAGCGTATCGGCAACGTGACCGATGCCCGCAATAACCTTTGCGCCCCACGTATTGAATTTTGTAGGCTTGAAATCATCGCCCACGGTGCGGATAACATAAGCGGTATCCCGCGTGTGTCCACTGTTAAGCAGGCCGCGTAGCTCTTCATTGTCTTTCAAAAAAGCATCGGCTTCGTCGATCAATAACGTCGGGTTCCATGCGTCAATCGCCCGAAACAGTGCCGCCGGTGTTATGTTGCTCGCTGTAATTGGCCGCGCCGCAAGTTTGCCAATCAGCGTCAATAGCAGCGACTTCCCGCAACGTTTTTCAGGTGCGGTAATAACCGCCAGTGGCGCGACTTGAACAACATCTATCAGCCATGTCATTGAAACCCATAAAGCGACAGCGTCTGCCGCCTCTTTATCGCAAACGATAAAACGCCGGATAGTTTTGGAAATGTCCGTCAATAGCTCTGCAGGGTCAACCGCTTCCGGCCAAGGTTCAACCTCTTCAAAAGGCAAATCGTCATCGTGGTTTTCCTTGCGTGCACCCTTCACGGCAGCGTCAAGAATAGAGGTGCGAACGCCAAGTGCTTTGGCTTCGGCCTTGCGTATCCGGTCATATTCCAATGGATTCAGTGCCGCCAGCCGTTCAATAACTGCATCAAGCGGAGCCACCTTGGTGTCGGTCACGGCATCGCTGGTGGGCATGTCCGCCGTTTCAATGCATTCCCTGACCGCATCCAGACCGGACAGACGCGCCAGATCATTAAAATCTGAATCCTTCGGCCCTCGATTATTCGGGAAAGCAGGAACCGCCAAAATGCCATTGACGGCGCGTGCCGCTTCGGTGGCCTTGGTCAAGCCGGGGTTCCCTTCGGTGGCGTGGTCATCGTCGGCAGCAATGACGATCTTCATATCAGGGAACTTCGACCGGATAGTTTGCGCCACGGGTAGAAGATTTCCAGCGTCAAAGGCAATACAGACCGCGTGCCCGGTGGCTTGATGGATAGACGCGCCGGTGGCATATCCTTCACAGATAACGACGATATTGTTTTTGCTCTGTCCGATTTTAAAGAAATGACCGGCCTTATCAGTGCCGGTCTTAAAGACCTTACTTCCATCGGGTGCGATAAATTGCGCGCCGGTAAGAGTTCCCGCCATGTCTCGAACGGGAATAAGCAAGCTGTCTTTAAAAGATTTAACTCCGTATGCATTGACATTTTTTCGTTTAAGATAAGGATTTTCATTGGTGGCATCATTGGCTTTCGCCCACGCAGCGTCGCACCATGTCCGGCATTCAGTCTGTATCCGTTCGCGCTCTGCATCCCGCAATCGTCTGACCGTTTCCATTTTTTCTGCATAAGCGGCTTTCTCCGCCTGTGTCATGGTCTGGTGTGATTTTCCGCACCACGTTTCAGAAATGCCGCGCTTCCAGCATCCGAACGCACCCGCCGCAAGATCATCCAAGTGGAAAACATACCAGCCGTTGACATTCTTGGACTTGCCGCCGGTGGCGAACCGGTGCAGCTTCCCATCGGCGATAATTTCCGCCGGTGGTTCAATGCCTGCCGTCTGCATGGCTGTTTTAAAATTGGTTATTTCATCCATCGTTGCCCCCTGCCAAAAAGCCGTTTTATCCAGCTGGTATGCTGTGGACGAATAAGACGATCAAGTGCGCGTTCCAGTGTGATTTGATCTTCTTCACAACCGGCATTTAAGAGGATTGCCCGTAAATAACCGCAGTCCGTAAATTCAAAAATTGCAGTCAGTTTTTTGTCGGTCATGGTTACACCCCACCATTGATAACGTCGCGGATTTGCGCCGCCGTCCAGACTGTAATCCGTTTCGATAATTTTCTCGGTTTGGGATATTTGCCGGTCTTCACACAAGCCCAC
>CAZPTW010000017.1:0-5856 GCA_964589235.1 uncultured Smithella sp.
GGTCTACCAGGCGGGGACGCTCTCCGGAAATCCTCTGGCGATGATCGCTGGAAAAGCGACGCTTGATCTTCTGAAATCAAAAGACCACGCATTCCGTGAATTGACGATGAAAGCCGATTTCCTTCGTTTGGAGATCGAAAAAATATTCAAAGAAAGAGGAATAGCCGTTTGCATCAATCAATTCGGATCCATGTTTACGGTATTCTTTCAACCGGGCCCGGTCGACGACCTGCAAAGCGCAATGAAATCGGACACCGGCCTGTATGCGCGTTTCTTCCACGGCATGTTGAAGCACGGTGTCTGGCTCGCGCCGTCGCAATTCGAAGCGGGGTTTCTGTCTTTTGCCCATAGTCAAGGAGACCTCGACCAAACATTATCCAGCGTCTTAAAAACCTTACAAAATTTATGACTCCCGGATTGACAGGCATCGATCATCTAAGATAGAGTTTTGTTTCATTTGCTGGCTTAAAATTCTTTCGTCGAGGGGTAAATATGAAAAAGACTTTGACCGCACAGTCGTTCTATGCAGGAAAAAACAAAATCGCCGTTGTGGGATTGGGTTACGTCGGTTTGCCGCTGGCCGTCCATCTGTCGCGCCATTTTATCGTGGTGGGATACGATGTAAGCGAAGCCAATGTCGCCGAACTGAAAAAAGGTCATGACCGCACCATGGAAGTTTCCGATGCGGAATTGAAAAAAGTGAAAATCTCCTTTACTTCGAAACCGGCCGATCTGGCCGCCTGTAAACTGTTCATCGTTGCGGTCCCCACACCGGTCGATCACTTCCATGTGCCGGATTTGAATGCCATAGAAAGCGCCTCCGCCATCATCGGCAGGAATATGTCCGCGGGCTCGTGCGTCGTTTATGAATCCACGGTTTATCCAGGAGTGACGGAAGACATCTGTGTCCCCATTCTGGAGCGGGAATCCAAACTCAAGTTCGGCAAGGATTTTACAGTCGGTTATTCGCCCGAACGCATCAATCCGGGGGACAAAGTCCACACGGTCGACAACACCGTCAAGATCATTTCCGCCTCCGACGCGGAGACCTTGGATTTACTGGAAGGCATATACAGCGCTGTCGTCAAAGTCGGCCTGCACCGGGCCTCCTCGATCAAAGTGGCCGAAGCGGCCAAAGTCATCGAAAACACGCAACGCGACATCAACATCGCGCTGATGAATGAGTTGGCGATCATTTTCAACAAAATGGGCATCGACACCCTGGAAGTGCTTGAAGCGGCCGGCACCAAATGGAATTTCCTCAATTTCCGGCCGGGTCTTGTCGGCGGCCACTGTATCGGCGTCGATCCTTATTATCTGACCTACAAAGCGGAAAGCATCGGTTATCGCCCGGAAGTCATTCTCTCGGGGCGACGCATCAACGATAACATGGGGAAATATATCGCCGAGCGGACGGTCAAAATGCTGATCGCCGCGGATATCCAAGTCAAGAAAGCCAAAGTGGCGGTCCTGGGACTGTCCTTCAAAGAAAATGTCCCGGATTTGCGCAACACACGCGTGGTTGACATCGTCAGGGAATTGGAAGATTACGGCGTCAAAGTTTTCGTTCATGATCCTCTGGCCATTCAGGAAGAAGCCCGCGAACACTGCGGCATTGAACTTAAATCCTGGAGAGAAATAAAAGAGGTCGACGCGGTGATTCTGGCGGTGGCGCATCGCGACTATCAGGAAATGGGGCTTTCGAAAATCTCTTCGCTTTGTCGAAAATCCCACCCCATTCTGCTGGACGTCAAGGCCGTCTTTAACCCCAAGCAGGCTCAATCGCTGGGGATCAACTACTGGCGGTTATAAAGACACGTTCAAGAGAAATCAAGGCGTTCCAATATAACGCCTTTGATCAGGGACATGCCGGGAAAGGGCGGATCCTCCGCTTTTGCGTCACCGCCGATCATACACAACCAAGACGTCGAAAAAACTCCGTTTTAGGGGGGAAACGATCGTGCCGTCGTGTCTTCGAAAAACAATTGATTGACATCGAAAAAACAGGTATTTTTATCCTGTAAATGAACGACGGTCATGTTTTTGGTTGACATTGTTTTAAGCGCATGTTAAGGAGCGCACACGAAATGGGAATGGATAGCGAAACCAAAAAATTAGCCATCCAAATGGCCTATGCCAGCAGCATCGGCATCGCTATGGTTCTGGCGATTTTCGGATGCCTCCTGATCGGACGGTTTTTAGACGGGAAATTCGATTCCGGCCATGTTTTTACCGTTGTCTTTTTGGTCATCGGCATTACGGCTGGTTTTCGTAACATATATGTTCTGATTAAGAAAAATTTTCAGGATGAAGAAACCATCGTAAAGAGCTTGAAAAGTGAACCCCATCGCCAAAGACCCGTTCCAAAAAAGACTTGAAATCGCCAACTGGATCATTCTGGCATGCCTGTTTTTTCCTTCCTTCATTTTTGCATCGCGACCTTTTTATGTCGGTGTCCTTCTGGGCGGTTTTATCAGCATTCTCAATTTTCACGGCATGATCTGGGGTCTGCGCGGACTGTTCAAAAATCTTTCCGGCAACGTCAAACAGCCGACGATGATAAAGTATTATATTCGACTGGTTCTAACGGGTTTTGTTTTATACTTGCTGATTGCAACCAAGACGGTGGACATTTTCGGCTTGGTGATCGGACTTTCCGTGGTCGTGATCAATATGGTGGTCACCATGATCATCGCCTTGGCAAAAAAAAACTTTATTGAGGAGGTAGGTTAGACACAAATGGAACCCCTAATTTTCTTCCACACGACATTGTTCAAAGATGTGGGCATTAATATGACCATTGTCTTCAACACGTTGTTTGTCGTCGCGATTCTGTCTGTGCTTTCATTTCTGGCCACACGCAGTTTGCAGGTCTATCCGGGCCGCCTACAAAACGTGATGGAAGTCATTGTGGACGGTTTTCATTCACTGCTGATGGACACGATGGGCCATCATGGGAAAAAATTCTTTCCTTTAATTGCGACGATCGGCCTTTTCATTTTGACGTCAAACCTGATCGGTATTATTCCCGGGTTTGAATCTCCCACGGCCAATATCAACACAAATGCAGCCATGGCGCTGGTCGTTTTTTTCATGACGCATATTGTCGGCGTCATGACACACGGTTTGAAATATTTCAAACAGTTTCTCGGGCCGGTGTGGTGGCTTATTCCGCTGATGCTGCCGATCGAAATCATCAGCCACCTGTCACGACCGCTGTCTCTGACTTTCCGGCTCTTCGGAAACATCGCCGGCGAAGACATTGTTCTTTTGGTGGTTCTGCTTCTAGTGCCGCTGATCGTTCCTCTACCGATCATGATTTTGATGATCTTCACCTCCATTGTTCAAACACTGGTTTTCATGCTGCTGGCCATGATGTATATCGGCGGCGCGTTGGAGGAAGGCCACTGAGCGGAATGGTCTGACGCAAAAGACTTTCGTTCCAATACGCCAAGAAAGAAAGCCGACCGGGTAACCGGTCGGTTTTCTTTTTCAATCCACGGCCCCTTATCGCTCCCGATTGGGGACTTGACGATGAACATTAATCGTAATAATGATTCCACGACTATTAAACCAGAGGAGTCTTTATGCACAGTCTCGGAATCAACATCGGTGCTTCTAACATTAAAGTTGTCCTGCTGGAGGGGGAAAGCATCCTATGGAATGCCGTGGAACCCCATGAAGGCAGCTTTTTAGAAACACTGAAAAAAGTATTATCTTCTTATCCAACACCGATCGGTGTTCAAACCCTGGTGACCGGTACGGAAGGGCGCCACCTTTTGAATATCCACAGCGTCATTGAACCCCTGTGCATTGAAGAGGCGCTAAGGCATTCCTCAGGCCATGTAGACGCCCTGGTGTCTCTGGGCGGCGAAGATCTCGTCGTTTACACCCTCGATTCAAACAGAAAAATTATCACCAGCTTCTCCGGCAACAAATGCGCATCGGGGACCGGCGAGTTTTTTAAACAGCAGCTCGCGAGAATGAACATGACGCTTGGCGATATCCAATCCATTCCTTCCGACTCTTGCGTTTTGAAGCTTTCCTCGCGCTGTTCCGTATTCATGAAAAGCGATTGCACGCATCGTTTAAACAAAGGCGAAGCCAAAACAGGCGATATCGTCGTTTCCCTCAGTGACGTCATGGCCATCAAAGTCGTTGATTTCCTCAAAAGGGCCAGAATTGAAAAAGGCAGGGTTCTGCTGACGGGCGGTGTAACTCAAAATCCCTATATCTTGAAATTTATCCGAACGCGCATGCCGGATATCGAATTCGTCGTGCCGTCTGAGGCGCCTTATTTTGAAGCTTACGGTGCAGCCCTTTTGGCTTCATCCTCCGGGAGCCCCCTCCCCCCGCTCGATGCCCTGTTCAAGAGCAGCCGCATCCAGTTCAAACGCTTTAAAAGCCTTCAAACCGCGCAGGGCAAGGTCACCTACCTCCCCTCGCAAAAAGGAAAAGTCATGGCGGGACGCGAATATATCTTGGGCGTCGACGGAGGTTCAACGACGACAAAAGCCTGCCTGATTGACATAAAAACGAATGAAATCACTGCTTCTTTTTACGGGCGAACCCACGGGGATCCAGTGGGCGCGCTCAAGAAATGCCTCATGGAAATAAAAAAACAAATCCACGATGATATCGGAGACAGCCCCATCCACATTTCACTTGCCGCCACGACAGGATCATCCCGGGAAATTCTCGGCGTTTTCCTGGAAACCCCGGGTGTTTTCAATGAAATCATCGCTCACGCAGTCGGAACGACCTTTTATAAAGACGATATCGATACCATATTCGAGATCGGAGGACAGGACGCCAAGTATGTCTTACTGAAAAACAAAGTCCCCATCGATTACGCCATGAACGAAGCTTGCTCGGCGGGGACAGGGTCGTTTCTGGAAGAGTCTGCGCAAGGCGATCTGAATATCCCGGATGCCGCTTTGATCGGAGATATCGCGCTTGCGGCCAAGGAGCCTCTAAAATTCGGGGAACACTGCTCTGCCTTCATCAATTCCGACATCCGCAATGCCATTCAGCAAGGCGCCTCACGCGAGGACATCACCGCCGGAATTGTCACATCCATCGTTTCAAATTATCTCAACCGCGTGGTCGGCAATCGCACGATCGGCCAAAACATCGTCCTGCAGGGTGGCGTGGCCAAAAACAAAGCTGTTCCATTGGCCTTCGCTATGCTTTTGAATAAAACGATTCTCGTGCCGCCCGATCCCGAGTTGATGGGATGCTTTGGGGTGGGCATTTTAGCCAAACAAAAGGCTCAGGAAGGATTTCTGGCCAAAGGTTCCTATGATATCGATACCATCCTTGCCACGACCATTGTCTACGAAAAGGAATTTCAATGCAAGTCTTGCGACAATTTCTGTCCCATCCGGATTCTGAACGTCAACGGGCATAAATACATGTTCGGCGGCCGTTGTAACAAATATGCCAATCTCCGAAAAAAGAAAGCGTTCAACGACGGCGACGTGGTTGATTACATCGAAAAGCGCAATGCCATTCTCTTCACGGAATGCGCCCCCAATGCCCAAGAACTGGTCAAAAGATATCCTTTTGTGGTCGGCATTCCCCGATGTTTTTCTATATACACCCTCTGGCCGCTTTACGCCTGGTTTTTTCATATCCTCGGCATCGAGACGTATGTTTCCAAGGAGATCGCCCATGAAGGAACGGCGCGGGTGGAAAGCAGTTATTGCTTTCCGGCGGAAATCGCGCACGGCGCCGTTCAGGATATCTTCAACCATAAAATCGACTACATCTTCCTGCCGCATTTTCGCGATATGGAAAGCTATGAAAAAAACACCCCGGCCAATTTCTGCCCGATTACACAAAGCCTGCCTTACT
>CAZPTW010000017.1:5866-15312 GCA_964589235.1 uncultured Smithella sp.
AAATTCCAGAAGACAAATACCTGACACCGGTTGTGAGTTTTATGTACGGCTTGGAAAAAGCGTGTAAACCTTTCGTCGCCATGGCGGCGAAGCTCGGGGTGGAAGAAAGCGAAGCGAAGATTGCTTTTCGATCCGCCTACGAGAAGCAAATGGAATGTTTTGCCAGATTTGCCGCTCTGGGGAAAGAGGCCCTGGAAGACGCAAAAAAATCCAAGCGTCCGGTGATTGCAATTCTAGGACGTCCTTACAATTCCTTCACCGCCGACGCCAATATGGGCATTCCCCGGAAGTATACCTCCAGGGGACATACCGTCCTTCCTTTCGATATCCTTCCGTTTGCCGATATCCCCATTTACCCGAATATGTATTGGTATTACGGCCAGCAGGATATGAAATCCGCCATGCTGCTCAAGGACGAAGAGAATATTTTTGTCACTTACATTTCCAACTTCTCCTGTGCGCCGGACTCCTTCATGCTGCACTATTTAAAGTGGATCATGCAAACCAAGCCTTTTTTAATTCTTGAACTGGATTCCCATACAGCGGATGCCGGTATTGATACGCGCATCGAGGCCTTTTTAGACATCATCGAAGGCTACCGCTCAAAATTGGTGGATATCCGTCAAGAGCGATACGATAACGGCTTGCGTTTCATCAATAACAAGGGGGAAGACATTCACATCAGGAACACGTTCACCGGTGAGAAGATCCCGATCCGAAACAACCCCCGCGTGAAACTGCTTTTATCCAACATGGGCAGGTTGTCGGCGGAACTGGTCGGCGCGGCCATTCGTGGTTTAGGCGTCAACGCCCAAACCATGCCTGTCCCTGATATTTATACATTGCAGCTGGCGCGCAACCACGCATCCGGAAAGGAATGCCTGCCATCGCATTTGGTTTTAGGCAGCGCCCTGAAATTTCTCGCGTCGGACGAGTATCGCAAAGATGAAATTTATATTTTGTTTGTCCCGACCACAACCGGCCCTTGCCGAACCGGCCAGTATTTCGTTTTTTATGAAAACCTTTTCCGCGATCTGCGTATGGAAAACGTCGTCGTTTTCACGATGGATTCGGACAACTCGTACACAGAACTCGGGCCGGAGTTCACCAAATACGCCTGGTGGGCGGCGATTATCGGCGACTATATGAAAGACGTGGAAACGTCACTTCGAACTTGCGCCGCCGATCCGGTGGAGGCGATGAGAATCTATGATCACGCCTGGCAGAAGATGCTCGGCGTGGCGGAAAAAGACATCACCAAAGTAATGCCGGTCCTGAAAGAAATCGCCGATACGATTTCCACGATTCCATTGGCTCGGAAAATGGAAGATTGTCCGAAAGTCTTGATCGTCGGAGAAATTTACGTCCGGCGGGACGATTTTGCAGTGGATGAACTGATCCAACATTTCAGTCGCCACGGCATCGTCGGCAAAGTGTCGAATGTGGCCGAATGGTTTTACTACTGTGACTTTGTCCGGCATTATGAACTCAAGAAGAAACTGAATCTATTGCCTTGGTATCGGCGCGTTTTTGCCCAGGAGTTCCGCGATCTCATCGACTGGAGAATCGAGCATATCTATAAAAAACACGTTGAAAGAAAAGTCCGCGGAACGTTGAGCCCCACCGGATTGGTCCCGCACACTCCCCATGACATGAAAGAAATCATGAAAAATACGGAGAAGCATTTTGTCGGCCTTGATCTTTACTCGGAAATCAGTATCTCCAGCGGGGTAGCCGCCACCGCCATGATGGACGGTTTTTCCGGCATTGTCAATATTTCGCCTTTCGCCTGTTTGATCGGCCGCGTGATTGAAGGATTGTACACGCCCTGGGCCAGAGAACGCAAATACCCGACGATTTCCATAGAAATCGACGGCAATCTGCTGCCGCCCAACGTGCTGTCCAAGCTGGAAATTTTTATGCTCAATGTCAAACGGTTTAAAGGCAAAGATGACATTCAAACCATGGTCGAGCGACATGGTTCAAAAGCCGCAACGATAGACCGAAAAATCATCCGATGATGCAAGCGGGCGCCATGCCCGCCTGATCGATAAACATAGCAGGGCTCTCGCCATGGAGAAAAGAACATCCACACAAATCAGCGGCATCCTTCTATCCGGCGGTAAAAATTCACGGATGGGGGCCAATAAAGCGTTTCTGGAAATCGGCGGCGTCCGTCTGATCGACAGAACGCTTGAAATTTACCGTCAATTGTTTTCTGAAATCATTATTGTCACCAACGATCCCTTGCCGTATTTGGAACACCCGGAGGCATCCGTCGTCACGGATATTTACAAAGGCAAGGGGCCCCTATGCGGCCTTTACACCGGATTGTTTTACGCTCAAAACCCCTACGCGTTTGTCAGCGCCTGCGACATGCCTTTTTTAAACAAAGACTTCATCGCTTGCCTGCTTCATAAAATCGGGAAACATGACATCATCGTTCCACAACTCGCAGAAGGTTATCAACCGCTGCATGCCGTCTATTCGCGCAACTGTCTGCCCAACATCAAAAGACTTCTAGGGTTGGACAAACTCAAAATAACGGGCTTCTACCGCGATATGCGCGTTCTGGCCGTCGGGGAAGAACAAATCGCTCCATTTAATCCAGACGGCCGCCTTTTCCAGAATCTCAACACACAAGAAGACGTCAGGAAGGCAAACGAGTTATAGCGAAAAGACACCAAAGCGGCCTGATGGATCAGCGCCCCCTCCGATCCCCATACCGATTGCGTCGCCAAGAGTCCACCCGGTGTTTTTCACTGATGTTTTTTAAAAAGACTTCATCATGCGCGACACCGTCATGGAGGTTTTCTCCAACGATTCTTCCCGCGATAATCGCCAGGCTTTCGTCCCGTCCAGTGCCCAAACGCGCGATAGAAATTCGGCAAATTGCTATACCCCAGTTCGGCGGCAATGCGTTCCATCGACCAGGATGTCGTTTGAATCAGATGAATGGCTTTTTCTCTGATTATTTCCGAACTCAGCACCTTGAAGGAGGTTCCTTCCTCAGCGAGCCAACGTCTGAGAGTTCTAGATGAAACGCTCAGATTGCGGGATAATTGACTCATTGACGGTCGGCCATCCGCCCCGAAAAAAATGTTCTGCCTCACTTGATCGGAGACAGACTTCTGGACCTGCAGGCGAAGACACAATTGTCTGCACTCTTTCTCGTATGTCTTTTTCATCAGCGGATTGGCCATCGGCAGGCGCATCAAGAGATACTTGCTGTCGAAAACAACCCGATGCGTGGCTGCGTTAAAACGAACCGGACATTGGAAAGCCTTTTTGTAGGCAGAGAAATGAGGAGGTCTGGGGTATGCCAGTTGGACTTCTTTCAAGGGTATGCGCATTTGAAGCGCATCGCAAAGAATACGGTGGGCTGCTGAAAACTCTCTTTCACAGATAAAGGCACGCAATTCTTTGAGGTCGATGAGCTCCTTGATCGTTATCAACACAAGACCGCCTCGGACCAGGAGATCATACTGAAAGTAAGTCATGGTGAGATCGATATATTGAAAGAGGACTTTTAAAGCCTCAAGCAATGTCTCGCTCGCGCTGACCGCAGCTCCGATTTTGTTGTACACGCCGATGTGATACTGCTGACCGAGAACAAAGGCGATCGTCGGATCAGATGTCAATCCGATGACCTTGCGCATGACCTTGAATTCCTGTTCCGGTGTCACAAAAACATCCGGGTCATCCAAATCACAGCTTTGGATGCCGCTGCCTGCCAGAAGTTCATCGGAATTCATCCCGAGCTTTTCCAGGTAACGGACAACGACCGACAGAATATTGACCGACCGGTAATAAGGCAAAACCCTTTTGGATGTAAAATGGATCACATCCCCGCTGGGCTGTCTTTTCATTTTTTTCTGCCCTCACCGAAGAATGACCTTCATCAACGCGTGTCCGTAAATGACAATGTTATTGTCTCCTAACGAAATTGTCAAGTTGGGCTTTTTCACTTAGGATTTTATTCTACAGAATCAAGTCTGCAATAACAGACCGTACGGTTCAATCTATTGAAAACATTCAAAGGAGGGACAGATGAGAACAAGGGCGCAGTATCTGGAAGGCTTAAGAAAAATGCGGCGGAATTTGTTCTTTGACGGACATAAAATCGACCGGACCGATGAAGTTCAAAAGAAAGTGCTCAATGTCATGGGCGTGACTTTTGACGCGGCTTTCGACCCGGAGCTCCAAGATCTATGCACGGCGCGATCCCACTTGACCGGCGAAATCATCAACCGTTTCTGTCACGTCCACCAGTCGCCGGAAGATCTCCACAAAAAGCAGAACATGACGCGCGCGCTTTGCAGAAAGGTCGGGTTGTGCATCCAGCGCTGCATGGGCGTCGACGCCCTCAACGCCATCAATGCCGCCTCTTTCGAAGCGGACAAGCAAAACAACGGCGCCACGGAATATCACAAAAATTTTTTAAAATGGCTTGAATATTTCCAGAAAAACGACCTGGTGGGTGCCAGCGCCCAAACGGACGTGAAAGGCGAACGATTGAAGAGGCCTGCCGAACAGACGGATCCGGACGCCTATCTCCATGTCGTAGAAAAAAAGAAAGACGGCATCGTTGTCCGGGGATGCAAGGTCCACATTTCAGAGGCCTCCATCGCCGATGAAATTCTGGTCGTTCCCACCCGAGCGCTCGGGCAAGACGAAAAAGACTACGCGGTTGCTTTTGCCGTCCCTGCCGATCATGAAGGGGTCAAGCAGATCGTTCACATTCATTCGCTTCGAGACCGAAAGCATTTCCAGAGGGGGTTTGAGCCTGGCTATTCCGATTCCTATGTTGTCTTCGAAAACGCTTTCGTGCCTTGGGACCGCGTATTCCTATGCGGAGAAAATCTCCATGGAGGCGCCTGCGCCCTTCTTTTTGCGCTGTTTCATCGTCATAGTTATTCGGGCTGCAAACCCGCTATCGGCGACGTGATCCTTGGGATGGCGGCACAGGCTGCAAACATCAACGGTATCCGGAAAGAGCCTCACATCCGGGAATTGTTGTCGGAGATCATCAAAGTGACGGAGCTGGGTTATGCGGCGGGCTTTACGGCATCGGCCATGGCGAAACCGGAAATTTATGTGCCAGGTCTAGGCCCCATGCCGTATGGCCCGGGCAGCTACATCCCCAACTCGATTTTCGCCAACGTGGGTCGATGCCTGACCGGAGAAGCCGTTTTTCACGAGCAGGAAATTCTCTGCAACATCGCAGGCGGCATACCGGCGACATTCCCATATGAAGGAGACCTCACCCACCCGGAAACCAAGGAAGTGCTCGAAAAATATCTGATGCGCAACCCCAAAATTCCCATCGAGCATCAAATTCGGTTTTGGCTGTCTTTCATCGATTTCACCTGTTCCGCCGGTGCCGGATCCATGAATTATGGAAACTACCACGGTGGCGGCTCACCCATCATGGAACAAATCGCCATCACCTCTCAGTATGACATCAAACTTCGAGAGCACCTGGCCAACTAACTTGCAGGCATTGAACCTCTAAAAGCAGGCACTCTGACAAAGCTGTTTTGACCGTGGCGGCAAAAGGTTGAAAGGAAAGGAGGAAATGGCATGGTCATTGATTGCCATTATCATTTGGAAGAAAGGATTTATTCCATCGATCGCCTTTTAAGAGAGATGAAAAAATGCGGGATTGACCGGGTCGCATTGATGGGGTCGATGATCGAGCCGTTTCATGAACCGCCCAGATACCTGATCTATATCCTTCAGACCCTTCTGGAAAACCGGGCTTTTCGGAGAATTGGGAAGGTCTTGATTTCAAATTTCACCGATAAAAACGAGCTTATGATTCTTGGAACGCCTTACCCGATCGTCACGGACCCGGACAACCAAAACGTATTCGCCGCCGTCACGAAGCATCCCAGGCCGTTTCTCGGATGGGTGTTTGTCAATCCACGGGGCAAGAAAAACCAGATGGCGGAGCTCGAGAAATATCAAGCCCAACAAGGATTCATCGGCGTCAAGGCCCATCCTTTCTGGCACCACTTCCATCCGGTGGAACTCGCGCCTGTCGCCAAACGGCTGGTACAGATGGGGAAACCGTTGCTCATCCACGCAGGTTTCGGCGAAGAAGGACATTTCGAAACGCTGTTGAAAAAAGTCCCAGACCTTCATCTCATCCTAGCCCACGCGGGATTCCCCGGCTATGCAGACACCTGGAACAAGATCAAACCCTTGGAGAATGTTTATCTCGATCTTTCCCAGACAAGCTATACCAGCGAAAAAGCCACCCAAAAAGTTTTTGATCTTCTTGGGCCGGACAGACTGATCTTCGGGACAGACGGCCCCTACGGATTTCACGGAGCGGATCATCAATACGATTACGGATTCATCAAACGCCGAATCGAGCGGTTGTTTTCGGATCCAGAGGTTAGGTCGAAACTCTTGGGGGGGAATTTTGCCCGTCTCGTCGGTTTGAGCCGAACGTGCGGATCGTCATGGTGAAAAATTCCGAAGTGAGGTATAAAAGTTAAAAATTTTTAAATGAGGTTTGCATCATGACAAGCAATGGAAACGGATGTCTGAAAGGGAAAGTGGCCGTGATTACCGGAGCGGCCGACGGCATCGGCCGCGCGACGGCGGTGCTTTTCGCCCGTGACGGGGCCAAACTGGTCTTGGCCGATCTCAACGAAAAGGGTCTCTCCGAAACGGTCGATCTCGTCAAAAAGGAAAACGCCGCCGTCATCAGCCGAAAAACGGATGTCGCAAAGGAAAGCGATGTGGAAACGCTCATCGTTTTGGCCGTCGAGACTTATGGACAGATCGATATTCTTTGCAACAACGCCGGCATTACCGGAGAATTTCGCGGCTTGGACCAGGAATCCAAAGAAGACTGGCAACATGTCTACGAAGTGAATGTCTTGGGGGCCGTTTTTGCGACCAAGCACGCTGCAAAATACATGCGGGAGAGAAGATCCGGCGCCATTGTCAACACAGCCTCCGTGGCCGGTATTCGCGCGGGTGCCGGCTTGAACGCATACAGCGCGAGCAAAGCCGCACTCATCAACTTCACACAAACGTCGGCTTGCGACTTGGGCGGCTTCAACATCCGCGTCAACGCCGTCTGTCCCGGCCTCATCGAAACGGGAATGACCCGCCCGATTTTTGACCTCGCCCGCGAGAAAGGAAAAGTGGACAAACTCGGCAGCCGTTGCGAGCTGAGGCGCTACGGCCGCCCTGAAGAAGTGGCCCAGGCGATACGCTTTTTAGCCGGCGACGAGGCAAGTTATATCACCGGTCAGGCCTTACCGGTGGACGGCGGAAACACCGCGTCGCTCAACATGCCCGGCATGAAGGTTTGAATCTGAAACGGGAGACGAATATTCAAAAATTCTCGATCCGGAAACGTCTCCCCGACTTTTCAAAGAGGACCTTCGTTTTTTCCCGCGATATTCCCGGCATCCCCGGCCATCTGGATACCTGGATAAACGCTTTCTTCGGGCGCGCCCGTGCAGGATCGGCAGGCGGCAAGATATTTTTTCCTCAACAACGCCTCCCTTTCTCTTCGAAAGGCGTCGCGATCCCTCCGGTTCCGGATGACCACTTTGTCTGTGGCATCCGGGACAAATTGTCCCAATCGCTCTCCGTGGAACGATCTGGGACATGCATGGTATTCGCCGTTACTCAAATTATGCAAACCTTTCATGCTACACTGGGCGAAACGGCGCATCAGCGCGTCCGGGCGGTTGTCCACATCCGGGTGAAAGCCCCCCAGATCCCGCCACAAACGATCTTCAATTTTGTAATTAATCCGATTTTTCTTCAGAAAAGCGATAAACCGCGTTTTATGGGGAGACACCGCTTCCGGCATGCTGCTCACAGACACGATAATCTTGCGGTGCTTGAGCAACGTCAGGACGTTTGCCCCAGGGATAACAGATCCATTGGTGAAAAGGTGTAAAAGACCGATTTTCCTTTGTTGAATCAGATGACTCAACACCCGAGGCAATTCCCGATGGAGAAAAGTTTCACCGCCTAGGACGATAAAACGGTGAACGCGATCCACATGATAAAGAAAGTCGTCGACATCCCGTATCAACTGGTCGGCGTCGAAATCGGCCGGCTGTCGATAAAACGGAATCAAATTTCCGCAGTCTTGGCAACGCAGGGTGCACCGGGTGGTGATCGGCATTTCGATATGGGCGATTTCCAGTTGATTCCGCAGGGCCGCCTTGAGCTTCATGACCACGGCGAAAGGCAGGAAAAAGCACCTGAGGATATCTTGCCCCAACGGGGATATGTGATGGATGCGATATTTATAATAGATATACTCGTTATACCATCGTCCCGACAGGGTCCATAACAGATCGCGCATCTTGCTGGTCGGATGGCTCCCCAGACATCGACGACAAGCGGCAAGATACCTTTTGTGCAACATCTGCTTGAACTCTTTTTTGAACGCCGAGGGGTCCTTCCGATCTCGGAAGGCCACTTGATCGGATGGGTTCGGAAGAAACTGCCCCAACCGTCGGCCGTGCGCCGAACGCGGACACAGGTGACACTCTCCGTCGCTTAAAAGGAGCCTTCTGCTGACACATCTGGCAAAACGGTGTTTCACGGCTGTCAGACGGCCATCCGCGACAGGATTGAAACTGCCCAGATCGCGCCAGGTGTTCTTGACCAGGTAATTGATGCCGTTTTCCTCAAGAGCCGAAATGAATCGCGGTTTCACCGGCGAATCTTCCATCGGATAACTGCTGATCGTCACAAAAATTTTGCGATGCGCCAACAAGCGAAGCATTTCCGGGTCAGGTAAAACGGAACCCGGGGTAAAAATGTCGATCAGCTTGATTTTATCTTGCCCAAGGAGATAAGTCAAAAAGGCGGAGAGATTCGAGTGGGAAAAAGGTTCGACACCGATGACCATCAGCCGGTACACACGATCTACATGGAACAGGAATTCGTCCATGTCTTTCACCAACCGCCCCGTCTCCAAATCAACCGGATGCGAATGAGACGAATTCACCTCTCGGCAATCTTTGCAGGAGGAATGGCAGGGCATCGTTACGACCATCTCCACACAGGGAATGTCCAGTCTTTTTCGAAGTCGTCTTTGACATCTCACCCCAAAGGCCCACGGCAGAAGAAGAATCCTGGCTGCTTGACGGACGAAAAACGGTTTTTGATGAATGCAATATTTGAAATAAATATATTCGTTGTACCAATCTCCCGAAATTTTTTTCAACAAAGAAGCGATCATGAAAAACGCGATTCCCCCGTAATCTTTGTTCGACGCGCCGCCTGTTGATCAATGAGCCGGATCATGACCAGGCGCGCATCCCGGACCTTTGATGGTTCTTTTGATGAACTTCGAGGCAAGAAACCACCCTGTGCTTTTTTGCTCCGGCACTTTCCAAAATGTTCCAAGAAAAGAGGGGAAACCGATCAAAAGCCGGATCAACCCCGATGTGTTT